>CAIMFA010000303.1 GCA_903840185.1 uncultured Lentisphaeria bacterium
ATTTTCACAAGAGTTCGTCCTTTTTAAGTTATTAAGCAATCTTAAAATGAACTCTTGTGATTTTTTATCAAGCAGGTTTACTGCTTAGGTCTCCATTTTGGGACGCTACCAAAGTTTTACCCCGTTTGCTTTAACGGCTTTTATAATTTTATAAGCCTGTTCCTCTGTCATCGCCATCGGCTTCTCGCAGAATATATGCTTCCCATGCCTGGCGGCGCTTTCAATAATCGGCACATGTATTTCATGCGAGGTGGCAATGCAGATAACATCAACATCCGGATCGGTAGTGACATCCTCGAATGAACCGGTAATTTTTTTCACGGAAAATCTATCCGCGTATTTTCGCGCGTTTCCGTCATTTACATCGCATGCCCATTTAATCCCGGCAATGCCGGGATTGCGTACTGAATTGGGCCCGTGCTGTTCCATTGCGAAAGCCCCGCAGCCGATCTGTCCGACAACTAATTTTTCTTTCATTTTATGTTTCCTTGTTTTTCAATAGTTCACTTAGATTAAGCTTTGATTCCGTTTTTCATGTTTTATACTGCATCAGTTCCACGACTGCGCCATCTTTTAATTCGTAAAAACCCACCCTGGCAAAACCGACGTCGAACGGTTCCAAAAGAGTCTTCAACGCCCTGCCGGCCTCTTCCAGATTATCGACTTTGTAGGCAATATGCGGTTCTTCTCTTACTGCTCCTTTGACTGGCGAGTCCTTTGCAAACCTTAACCACTCAATTCGATAAGGATGTTTTTTGTAGTCTGTCACCCACACCCTGGTCTTTTCAACCCAGATTTCGTTGTCCTGTTTCTTTTCTGTAATTAATCCGATATGATCGAATATCATAATAACACCCTCCCCTTATTTTCTATCTGACAGAATACTTTACATTGACTGTCTTTGTTTGCTGTGGCTGAAGCACCGGAATTTCTCCTGAATCAGTCCAATTTGCATGACGTAATTTTTCATATGCGCCCAGCCCCCTTGTCCAGGGTTCCAGGCATACATAGTTACTGTCCGTACCAGAATAAACCACAAGCATTTCTATGTTTTCATCAAAGTCGACATGGACGCCGGCGCCGGTACTTTTGTTGATCACTGATGCCCGCTTGCCGTTTATGCCCGTAAAAGCCATATCGCATGCTTTGCCCCTTTCGAATGAAAGGGTCGATGATGACATTTTTGACTCGCCAGTTGGAATCAAAAGTTCAGGATCGAGCAATGCGCGCTTCCCGCACGGGAGATGGACGCAGATATTACTTCTGTCGGAAAACTGGAAGTAAGGATGATATCCGAAAGCGAATGGCGCCGGACTTGTTCCATTATTTCTGAAAATGGCCTCAATCCCAACTGAATATTTTTTCAAAGTGTATCTCAACAAAAAAGACATGTCAAAAGGATAATGCTCCGACATGGTTTTTTCCGAAAGCGAAAAAGAATATTCAACCTCGACTTTCCCGCGTTGAGATTGTTCTTTTGTCTGTACCCATCTGCCAGCAGGCACAATCCCGTGGCAAGGCATCTTGTATACATTTTCCCGACCGAAAATCCAATATTTGTCCGGTTCCGGCCTGTTGCCGCTCCTGTCCCATGTTCTGCCTACAGAAGGATAAAGTATCGGATTCCCCCCCGAATAATATCCTTCAGGCATCTTCCCCTGCGTTTCGGGGTTGTAGAGCATTTCCCGTCCGCCAACCATCCATGATATCATGTTGCAGCCATATTCCGGAGCAATCACAATGCTTGTGCCTGACTCGGCGCTCAATTTATAAACGTTTTTTTTCATTTACACTCTTACTATGCTGTCTGTTTCAGCCGACTTCTCGGCGGCGCACATAACGGAAACGGCCATTCTGGATTCATCCGGAGTAATAATGTCCGGTTTTTTCCCCTGGCTTATGCAGTCCGTGAAATAACACAGTTCGTCGCGCAGAACACCCACGCGCTTCCCCAAAAGGCCGGGCCAGTAGGCGGTGTCCGGTTTGACTGTTCCTGACTTGTCATTGATTGTCAGCCCGGAATTTCCGCAGTCTATGTATATTGCGCCCTCTGTTCCAATAATCTCCATGCGCGCGTCAATCTGGAATGAAGTGTTCTCCGGCAGAAGCCAGACTGTTTCAATTACTCCGACAGCATCGTTCTCAAACCGGTACATGGCCCATCCGATATCGGGATATTTGAAATGGCGCACGCGCACGTTCTGAGCATACACTGTTTTGATTCTGCTCCCGGTAAGCCAGAGCATGATGTCTGTGTCATGGATGCCGTCGCCCATTAATGGGGATATTTTGTCAAGGACGCCGCCGCTGATATTGGCTGGAAGGTTGCGGGTGGCATGCATGGATACTATCCTGCCAATCCGTCCTTCGTCTATCGCCGTCTTCGCCAGGCTCACACGCGTGTCAAAACGGCAAATATGGCCGACCATGAATATGCTTCCGGCGGCAGACTCAGCAGCCCTGATAATTGCGTCACAGTCTTCAACAGTGCCGGCCATGGGTTTTTCAAGAAAAACATGTTTGCCTGCTTTCAACGCATCAATAGTGATTGCGCGGTGGTCGTTCATATGCGTGACAATACTCACAGCATCAATCTCTTTATTCAGCAGCAAATCCCTGTAATCCGCATAAATGCCGGGAACATTGAATCGCTTCGCGATCTCCTCAAGCCGTTCATGCTTCCGCGTACTCACTGCCGCCAATTCAACACCGCGCATATTCGACATAACTTCCGCATGCTTCTCGCCAAAATAACCAAGGCCGATTATACCGTATTTTAGATTTTTCATAATTCCGCTCCATTTTATCCAGGATAAAGATTTTTCAGCCTTTTCCTGCCGGACTTCCTGAACTCTACCGCTTCATCCACTATCCGGAAAATATCGTATTCCGGGTTGAATCCGAGCACCGAACGCGATTTGTTCATATCAATGCAGAAATCGTTGAATTCGCTCACCACAAAATTCACTACCGGGAGATTCAGTTTCTTCGCAACATAATCAGCAACAACATCGTAGGCAAAAGGCGCCGGCCCCGACACATTGAATGCCTCGCCGACAGCCGTTGGGTTTCCGATTGACAGCATTATGGATTTAACAACATCTTTTATACCTACAATCTGCCGCTTGCCCGCGCTTCCGTCAGGATGCAGAAGACACGCCACGCCATCCGTTCCATCTTTAAACATTTTTTTCTGTGCCGGCGTCACCGCCCAGTCCTTCCAGACGGGAACTCCGAAATTCGGCTCCTTCAGTGTGATATGTGCCAGAATATCATCATTGGCATGAACCCAGGAGAAACGCAGCACCGTGATAGGCATGCGGTACTGTATGCGGAACTGCTCGCACATAACCTCCTCCAGCACTTTCGACAGAGGGTAGTATCCGGGATAGCCTGAATGTGGATGATTTTCATCTATAGGACAAGGTTGGGGATAATAATAAATCCCTGCGCGTGCATCGGATCCAGCCTGAATATACTGTTTGATGTGTCCGGACTCCCGGCAGGCGTCAAGCAGATAAAACGTGCCTTTGATATTGGCGTCTAAAAAGAGTTCCCGGTTCTCCTTCACGTTGGCCAGGTGAATTACGGCATCCATGTCCTCCACAAGTTTCCCCGCCAGCGACGCATTGCGAAGATCGCCTTGGGTCGAGTAGACATAATATGGTCTCCTGCGTTTAGGTTTATTTTGTATTCCCTGTTTCTCCGCCCTTTCGGTTTGCGGAGTGTCACAATATTCGAACCATACGAGAAGACTTCAATGCCCCTCACAGAACCGGACTTG
>CAIMFA010000304.1 GCA_903840185.1 uncultured Lentisphaeria bacterium
ATTTTCAATTTTCAATTTTCAATTTTCAATTGCTCTCACATATATAGTAATTTTGTCAATCAAAAAGGTTTGAATAGACATGAAAATGATTTTTTTCGAAAAAAAAGGAAGTAATAAACGGTGAGCTCAGCTGGTTCGCAGGTGAATTACATTTTTCAGCGGAATCAGGCAAAGCAGCAGTTCCAGGGGAAGCTGTTCGGCGCTGCTGCTGCGGAGAAAGTCGGCAACTATCCGGGCCTGCGGAACATCAATATGTTCGTAAGCCTGAATCAGCCGTTCAATCAATTCCCGGCGCGGCATGGAGCCTTCGTCGGCTTCGAAAATTAGTTTTTTGTCCGACTCGCCGCGCTCGCCGTCGTCAAAGTCCTGCTGACACAGTTCAGCGAGATGGAGCAGCGCTTTGGAACGATCCTTGCTGTAAAGTTTCAGGAACTGGTAAATAGCGTCACCCATTCCAACCAGGTGCACCATGGAATAAATTACTTCATAGAGGACTTTCCGGGGAATGTCCGGAACAGCGGTTTTGTCGAGCAGCAGACGGAACGATTCGATATCGGCGATTTCAGTGAGAGCCGCCGCGCCGTGAGTAATCAGCCGGGGGTTGGCGGTCTCCTGGAAAATCTTTTTTATTTCCGGATAGGATCCGGTATCATGAAGCAGCGTCAGCGCCAGCATGGTTTTTGCCTGTAAATAAACGTCGCCGGAATGCAAATGCTGCCGGAGCAGCGGAATCGCCTCTGTCATCCCGTTTTCCCCGGCTATCTGGGCGGCGATGTTGGCGGTGGTGTACTCGCCGTCCTCAAGTTCATCAAGAACGGCTTTGACAGTACGTTCGCCGAACGGGATTTCGCCAAGCGCGTTCAGCGCCCGGCCGCGAAGCGAGAACTTGGGGGAGTCCAGATACGACAGCAGCGCTTTTTCCGAGAGTCCGGATTTGATTTCGAGCAGACGGTCGATATTTTCCCGTTCCTCGCGGGGATTGGCGACCTGCTTGATACTGTAAAGATTGAACAGCGTGATGATGTCTTTGGGCGCGAATGCCAGGCTGAGCACTTCGCTGACGTTCCAGTCGGCGAGCGGCTTAAGTCTGGAAACAAGAATCAATCCGGGCAGCAGCAGCAGCGTGGCGATCAGGAAATACAATTTAAACATTTCTACCGGAGCCATCCCGAGAGTGTTCAGGTATTTGAGAATGCCGCCGCCGACAAAGGACCCGATCAGCCCGGCCGTCACGCCGGAAATAATGTACATGGTCAGGGATGTCGCCACCATTTCCTTCTTTGGAATGGCGGTCAGGTAATAGTGGGTCATTGATACCCCGGTGCCGATGATCGCCGCCCCGGCCAGGATGAACAGCCAGACCATGTAATACCATTTGAAAGTATCCGGACCGATCACCCAGAGCAGGCACAAAACAATCATCAGACAGTAAAATAGAATCGCCAGCGGGCGCGGCCCGGTTTCCTCTGCCAGCAGGGAGATCAGATACGAGGTGGCGACCGCGCCGAACAGTTGTGCTAAAGCGAAAAACAGCGCGTGGCTGTCATCAATGCCGTAACCTCTTTTCAGCGCCAGCATGGAAATCGGCACGGTCAGTGCGATACCCGAGCTGATAACGCAGCTGGCGCACAGCATGCGCAGTCGCATGGAGTCGCGCAGCGTCAGCAGCATGTCGGCGAGAACCGGTTTGCCGGCGGAAACGCGGATGGCTTCGGTCTCGTCGATCCGGCTGACGAACCAGGTCGAGATGAAGCCGAGAACGGCCCCGGTCACGATTGAAGCAATGAAAACCCAGATATCCCGGCTCCAGCTCATCACCACCATGATCACCACGAGCATAATCAGGTTGGCCATATAGAAAAAACCGCTCGTCCGCGAGGTGAATTTGCCGCGGTTCTCCGTCGTGGTGATCTCGCCCATCACCGGCTGCATGCCGATAATCCCGATTGAACGGCAGGCATAGAATGCGAACACCCCGCCGATGATGGTCAGAGTCGCGCCCAGCGGCATTCCCAGCCAGGTGAACAGCGGGGCCGCCGCCACCACCAGGATTGAAATATTGCGCATCAGCCAGCACAGGGAGATCGTCCTGACCGCGCCGTATCGCGCCATCATCAGCTTGCCCAGCGGCATGCAGAAATTGCTGAAGAACATCATTGAACCCAGAATCGCGATACAGTAGTCGGGACAGCCCAGCCTGATTGCGAACAGGATAATAATGGTCTCGCCTAGACAGATATAGGAAAGACCATTGACAAAATTGAACTTATTATAATTCCGTCTGCCTGCCTCCTGCTGGGAGAGCGACAGCATGCCTGGAATAATCATTTCACCACTTCTATTCGATTCTACTGGTTAAGAACATAAACGGAAATATTAATTTAACCTGTTAAAACCATGAATCAACATATATTCCGAAACTTAACCGGCTTAACGACCAAGTAAATTGAATATCCAATATCCAACAAGGAATATCCAATATCCAACGTAACAGCCGAATTTCAATATCCAATAACCCGTCCCGCCCTGCGGGATCCCGCTTCGCGGGAGAATATCCAATATCCAACGTAACAGCCGAATTTCAATATCCAATATCACGTTCCGGCAAAGACGGAATCCGCAATCTTTACTAGCTTTAAGAATGCGATTCAGTATCAAATGAAAGTTCCGGAGGAGGGATGCAAGGGGGAACCTGGAACTGTCCGGGTTTCCCCTGCAAACAAATAATTGTTTCCCTTTACTTGCCACCGGCGGCCCGCCGGGCGTGATCCAACGGCGAGGCGTTGGTCGCCAAAGGCGAAATGCTTAAAGCCGGTCTGACGACCGGCGCTCCCAGGTTTAACTTCATGCCCCTTCATGTCCTTCATGGTGAAGTGTATTTGTTCTTTTTCGTGAATTTTCGTGTTTTTCGTGGTTAACATGTATTTGTATTCTCTGTGTCCATCTGTGTCCATCTGTGGTAAATAACTCCCCTGCTCTCTCCTGAAAATCCCCTTGATTTATCACCTTTTTGATGTATATTTTACGGCTTTGATTGTTTAACATTAATCAGTTGCATTATTCAACTGCGGGATACAGAATTTATGATTCGGGCAATTCTTTTTGACAGTGACGGCGTATTAGTTGATACGGAAAAAATGTATTATGAAGCTACCCGGATGGCCTTCGCCGCCGCCGGGGTGACTCTGACGCCTGACATCTGGGCCAACGGCTATCTCGGACGGGGCAAGACTTCCCGCAAGATCGCTGAAAGAATGGGTATCGCGCCGGGCCTCATTGACAAGGTGCTGGAACGCCGCGACGGCGTATTCCGGGCCGATGTCGCCCTCGGCGTCCAGGTCATGCCCCAGGTACGCGAAACCCTCGCCATCCTTGCCGCCAACTTCCGGCTGGCGATTGTCACCAGCGCTCCGCGGGAACGCTTCGAACTCATCCATGAATCCACCGGACTCCTGAATTTCTTTGAAACGGTCATCACCCGCGAAAAAGAAAGTGACGCCAAACCCGACCCGCAATTGTACTTGAACGCGCTGCAGAAATTGAACTTGACCGCCAAAGAATGCATCGCGGTGGAAGATTCCCCGCGCGGCGCCGCGGCCGCCGTGACCGCCGGCATCAAATGCTGCATTATTCCGACGTTCCTCACCGATTTGACCTTATGCCCGAAAGGGTGCGATATTCTGCACAGCATCACCCAGCTCCAGGGCGTCTGCTTCAGCCAGGAAATGAAGATCGAAAAACCGGCGTAAGCGGACAATTGAAAATTGAAAATTGAAAATTGAAAATTGAAAGTTGAAAGTTGAAAGTTGAAAGCTGGGAAACAGCCGGTTTACCACAGAGATCACAGAGGGAAACAGCCTTCTTCACCATGAAGTTCATGAAGGGGCATGAAGTTAAGACATAGCAGTCAGCGGA
>CAIMFA010000305.1 GCA_903840185.1 uncultured Lentisphaeria bacterium
AATTTAAAATAGATTGCGAAGATTTTGAGAATTGGTTCGTATTCTGAGAGGCTGCCGATACCGGGGTATCGAAGGCCTCGAAGAGTGCGAATCCAAACTCAAAAGATCGCAATTCAGCAGGGTGAACTAGCGTCTTGCGGTCGTATTTTTCCGTTCCTCCTTCAGACGATATTCATATCGCCAGTCAGTCGGATCAAAAAAATCCAATCCACAATCCTGCTATTCTATTTATAAATTTTCAGCCGCGCAGAGTATACATAACACTATCTTAACATATTTTCAACCCGGTGTTCACTTTTTCAGCAGGCGCAGGATGATATTTACGATAAATGTCAGGATGATGCTGACGATGATGCAGGTGGCTACCGGGAAATGGAAAGAGCTTTTATCCCCTTGGATATTGATATCGCCGGGCAGTCTGCCGAGGTTAAACGGCAGACGGCCGGCAAACAAGAGGAAGATACCCGCGGCCGCGAGTATCGCCCCGAAAATAATCAACGGTATGGCAAGCTCTTTCATCTTTAACTACAGAGACACAGAGACACAGAGAAGACTTTTTAAAGACTTAAATTTTTATCTTTTATCTTTGACTTATTTTTCTTTGAATCTCAATTATTCCTTTGAAAGTCTTTTCAAATTCCTGAAAGTTCCTTATTTCCTAAGACTGCGGAACCGCAGTCTTAAAACTATGCCTGGATTTCCTTGCAGAACGTGGCTTTGACGTTCTCGCGGAGCAGCTTGCTTTCCAACTCGAGGAATTTTATCAGATACGGCTGCTGCATGTGAAATGCCAGCGCCTCCTGGTTCTTCCAGACTTCATAAATCAGGAACTCGTTCGGATGATCGGAAACTTCGTGAATGAGATATTTGATATTCCCGGCTTCTTTTCTGGTCAGCTGCGCCAGCTCCAGCAGTAAGCGGCGAACTTCACTCCGGTGCTCCGATTTCGTCTTGATGGGAACTACGAGGGTCAGTTGATTTTCCATATTATCAAATTCCTTATTTTAGTTCGTCGGGATATTCTATACTCTGCGCGGCTGAAAATTCAACTATGGATTGCGAAGATTTTGAGAATTGGTTCGTATTCTGAGAGGCTGCCGATACCGGGGTATCGAAGGCCTCGAAGAGTGCGAATCCAAACTCGAAAGATCGCAACCGCTTTGCGGTGAATGTCTTGCGGCTGTATTTTTCCGCTCCTCCTTCCGGAGATATTCATATCGCCTGTCAGTCGGATCGAAAAAATCCAATCCGCAATCCTGTTCATCTATAGTTGCATTTTCAACCGTGCAGAGTATAGCTTGCCGGAATTTAAAATGCAAACCCCGCAACTACTCTTTATCGCAGGAAAAACCAATTGATTTTAACGCCCCGCTGATTGACGGGAAAATATCCGCCGCGGTTTTCTGTTTAATCACCGCCCGTCCTGTGACCAGGTCAATGTCGGCGGACTGGACTCCTGACACACTCATAACAGCCTTATGAGCAGCCGCTTGACAGTGACTACAGGTAAGGCCGGAAATACGGATAACCAGTTCTTCCGGCGCGGCTGCCGCGCTGCGGGCTTTGAATTTTAAATGTTTTATCTGCTGCCGGATCAATGCCGCCGCAATCAGCGCCAGCATCGTGACCGCCGACACCTTGCCGAATATTCCCGGATTGGAATCCATGTGACATGACGGCATCGCCGCAGCGCCGATACCGCTGATTAAAAAATCCAGCAGCAAGCCGGCGAGCAGCGAACATACCGCCAGCACCGCCAGATAAATCATGGTGGAACGTCTGCCCAGTACCTGCCACATGGCCGAAACTGCGGCCGCGTTGGTCGCCGGTCCGGTGATCAGGAATACCAGCGCCGCGCCCGGACTGAACCCTTTAAGAATCAGCGCCGCCGCAATCGGCACGGACGCGGTCGAACATACATACAGCGGAATCCCGATCAGCATCATCAGCGGCATCGCCAGCCAGCTTTTACCGATGGTGTCCGCCGCGTAATTATCCGGCACCGCCATTGAAATTACCGTCGCCGCCAGCAACCCGATCAGCAGTGACAGCGCAATATCGCCCAGCAGCACGACAAAACCGTAATGAAGAGTCTGATACAATACCTGTCCTAACGTTTTGCGCGGTTTTTCCGGCAGACATTCATCATCGTCGCAGGCACACTCCGCCGCGGCATCAGTCCCTTCACAGCAGTGTTCTTCCGGCTGTTCCGGCTTAACCGCGTCCTGTTCGCCGAATTTTTCAATCAGCAGTCCGCCGATGATGCCGGTAACGAACGCGAAGACCGGTTTGAAGATCGCGAAGACCCACCCCAGCATACTGTAAGTGACCAGAAAACTGTCCACTCCGGTCTGCGGCGTGGAAATCAGAAACGCCCCCGCCGCCCCCCTCCCTGCCCCCTGTTTCCGCAAAGCCGCAGTCACGGGGATCACCCCGCACGAGCACAGCGGCAGCGGCACCCCGATCAGCGCCGCCTTGATGATGGATTTCAACCCTTTATCGCCAAGATGTTTCCGTACATAACTCGCGGAAAAGAATACCGAAAGCAGCCCGGCAATCAAAAACCCGAACAGCAGCCACGGCGCCATCTGGCAGGTCATGACCCAGAACTCATTACAAAATTTTACAACGAAGTTCAGCATAGTTGTTTCAATCCGTGTTTAAAACATAATTAATATCTGCAATAAGCTATCTTAATATCCCTTTACGGACAAGGACAATCCAACTATTTTTATTAAAATCGGTAAAATAAAGACATAGCTGACAGTTACATATGGAACTAAGTACCGGGCAATTTAAAATAATTTTCAGTGAACCAGTTTGCATATTTGCCCGGATAGATTCATTGTAATTTTGTTAATTTTTAAAATTTAATTTCGTTATGGTTTAGTACAAATACCTCAAAATGGGGGAATGCTCATGAACTTGAAAGTAATCCCGCAACTGTTCGTTACCGCAATCGTGTTGTTCTTCGTCAACTCCTGCGTCACACATGACCAGGCTGCGTCGCAGAATAAATCCCGCATCGAGATTGTTGAACTTCCGCAGCCTGTCATTCCTGACGGCGTGAAGACCGTGCGGTGGATCGCTGAAAACGATAATTCCTGGAAAGATGGAAAACCGTTTTTTGATATAAAAGACGGTACCACCGCCGTGGCAGACGGCTGGCTCGCCGTAACTGCCACGAAAATACTTCTCAAGGTCATTGTTTATGATGATGTTCATGTAAATAATAATAAGGGCGCGGATATCTGGGGCGGGGACTGCCTCCAGATAGGCATTGATGCCAGAGGCGACGGCACTGGCAAACTTGACCCGAAGACAAGGATGGTTGGCGGTCCGGATGACGGTGCATTCGCGCTCGCGCTTACCAAAGACGGCCCGGAGGCCTGGGCATATTTTCTCGATAAATACAACAGGAGCAGCCTTAAAGACGGAGCAATAAAATACCAGTTGCGGATAGATCGCAATGAAGGGGCTAAAACCACCACTTACGAGGTCGCTTTCCCGTGGGAGGAATTTTCTTCCAGTCCGGCGCAGACTGCTCTCTTCGGATTGGCGGTGCAAGTCAACGACAACAATTTAAAGTCTGATAAGCAGAAGCGCTATTACTGGGGCGGAGGCGCGGACGGGGTACCGGGGCCTGGATTGTTCAACAAACTTGCGATTGGCAACCCTCCGGCGGCGGTTTTTTATGCCGGTGCCGCAGCGACAAAACTTTGGAACAATTATTCATGCGGCGAGATACTGCTTGCCGCCGCATGCGATGGCGAACTCAGCGCCAAATGCCTTGCCGGTGAAATGCAGCAGGTGAAGCCGCTCGGCGAGTTTAAACTGAAAAACGGGGTAAAGCGATATGCGGCGCGCTGGTATCCGGGAAAACTTCCCGAAGGCCCGGTAGAAATGGAAGCCTCTATTCTTGATAAAGACGGCAATATCATGGCTCAGGCAAAGGCCGGATTAGTTGTGCCCAGGCAGACCATTGATAAACTTCATGCGCGGATCGAAGAGCTTAAAGCTTCTTCACCAAATGATCTATTCACTCAGCACCTGACTTCGCTTGATTCCATCGTTCAATCTGAATGGGGTCGCGCAATGTGCATGCCGGATAATTCCGCGGAGTCAGTAGCCGAAAAGGCCGGAGATATTTTAAACAACCTTAACGATGATGCCGGCGAATGGAATTCATATTTGCAAAGACGCCGGGGGCTGGTCTTCGCGCGCGCTGCCGGACCGGATAATACACTTCAGTTTTACCGCCTGATACTGCCGTTGAACTGGAACCCGGACAAGACATATCCGATGATCGTTTTCCTGCATGGACACGGTAGTTCAAGCGGCATTAATTTCATTTCCGAAATCAGCGTGAAAAGCTACAGTGGCGAGAAAACCGGAGGCGTTGCTGATGATGAACAGTATTTTATCCTTGCTCCGTGGGGACGTGCTAACAGCGGTTATTTGGAATGGAGTGAAGATGATATATTCCAGGCGCTTGCTGACGCATCCGGCAAATTTAAAATCGACAAGGACCGTACATATCTCACCGGACATTCGATGGGCGGGTTTGGAACATGGACAGTATCAATAAACAACCCTGACCGGTGGGCGGCAATATGCATTGTATCCGGCGGCATCCGGAAAACAACGCCGGCAGACATCGGCATCGCCCGGAATATTGCATGCCTGCCGGTAAGAATCTGGCACGGGGGCAATGACAGTACCGTGAAAGTGGACCATGCGTATACTATGCAGGCCGCATTGAAAAAATACGGCTGTGAACCGGAGATGGTTGTCGTGCCCGGTCAAGGGCATGCCTATCCATACAGCGGATATTCGGAGAACACCCGCTGGCTGCTCGAACATTCAAGAAAACGCCCGGATAAATTCTCCTATATCGCTTATAACGACCGTTGTCTCGGAACCTGGGGCATAAATATGAAAAGGGATCTGAAAGTATCCGCCATTCCGAGCTTTGACGCGATTATTGAAGGCAACACGGTCAAGATTAAAAGTGAAGGAACAACCGGCCTTACTGTTGACTGCGGCCCGGAAGGGCTGGGTATGAACGGCAGCATAACTATTTTCTGGAATGGGAATAAAGCATACGAGGGCCCCGCGCAGAAAGTAAAACTCGGCGAGGGTTTCCCCTGATCATCAATAATTATTCCATTGCCGGCAACAGCGTGAAACGCGCCATCAGGCCGGGAAGGTCTATGGCGTTTACAGCGGCCAGCCATTCGCTGTTCAACTCCATATTGGCAGTACGCAGTTTGTATTCATACGCCAGGTCCGGCAGCAGCATGGTTACGCGGTTGTCCATGCGCTCGACAGCCACGGCACGGCCTTTCCAGTCCGGATTCAGTTCCAGATAAACCAGTTTCCAGAATTCATTTGAGATGCGTTCCAGGCGGCGCAATTCGGCGGCGGCATTTTCCGATTTGGCGATTTTGCCGTCGATTTCCACGGTTGGCAGCAGCGGTTTTCCGGCCAGATACAGCCGCAACTGCTGATGCGCCAGCAGATCTCCGTAACGGCGCAGCGGACTGGTGATACGGACATAAGGCTCAAGCCCGAGTCCGGAGTGGCGGCCCGGAACGGTCTGGACGGAGGTGACAGTGCAGCCGCGCCGGGCGGCGAACATCCCGGCCAGAGTTGACGGCTTGCCGGAAATATCCGGTTCCGGCTGAACCGCGAAAGGGAACGGAATATCTTTTTCAACGGCAAATTTTCCCACCGCAGTACCGGTTGCCATCATGGCCTCCGCCACGATTTCGCGGCTTTGCAGCGGCGGGAGCGGTTTAATCAAGACTTTGCCGTGAGCAACTTTGATTTTCACCTCCGGCAGCTCAATGCGCAACGCGCCGCCGGCTTCGCGAAACTGGCGGAACTGTTCCAGCAGCGGCTGAATTGATTTAAGCGGCTCTTCATCCAGATGTGTCTCCGCTTCTTCATAAGACCAGCGGGTGGCGCGGATCGTTGAAGGCACCACCTTTTCCAGCGCAGGCGCGCCGCTATCGTCAAAACGGATGGCGAACGACAGCGCGGGCGAAGTTTCCCGCAAGCCCAGTCCGAGTTGATGGGTTACCGGCGGCGGCAGCATGTGCACCGTATGCTCCGGCAGATATAAATTAGTGCCGCGGGTTTCGGCTTCCAGATCAATATCATCCCCCGGCGCAACGATTGCCGCCACGTCGGCCACATGCACCCACAGCAGCCCGTCGGCATAACCGATGGCGTCATCCGGATCCTGATTGCCCTCATCGTCAATCGCCAGCGCGACCATCCCGGTCAAGTCCTGACGTTCTTCTCCGAGCATCTCCGGCACCGGCAGTTCCGGGTCGGCCAGTTCAATTCCGGCGCGGGCGGGAAACGGATTTTTCCAGCAGTCCCAGACGCCCAGGTTCAACAGCAGACGATGTGCTTTCTCCGGAATCTGTTCCATATTCAACTGCCGCATGATGCCGCTGGCGGCGGTTTTGCCCAGTGCCAGATTTTCCACATCGCGCAGATGATGGCGGTCCTCCGGCAGTAATTTACCGGTGCGGATGCGTTCAATCAGGTCTTCGCGTTCGCGGCGGCTGTTGTCTTTGGCGGCGGCAACTTCCAGCGCGGCGGTAATTTCGCCGACTGGGCGGGCATTGACGCCATCGGCAATACTGCCGGTGAAATAGATCCCTTCTTCAAGCAGCAGCCAGGCCGACCATGCTCTGGCCACCGGATCGGATTTGCCGTAAACCAGCGCGGCAAAATCCGCGAGATCAACGGTTTCATCCTCCAGCATCACAACGATTTCCATCAGGTCCGGCGGCGGCAGCGGCGCTGACGGCAGTTGTGATACCGGCCCTTCATGCAGCATGGTTATATCCTTGAGCCGGACGCTTTTCCGTTCGCCGTCCGGCAGGCCGATTTCAATTTTGCCGTCGCTGATGGAAATTATTTTAGCCGGTTTCTGGCGGTAAACCGCCAGTGCCCCGGCAACGCATTGTATTTCACTCATTATCAATCCTGTTGTTATCTGTAATCGCTCAAGCATAAAATGAGTGCATTGGCGCTAATCTGCAAACCGGTTCCGTAAAATCTTGCCGGATATTCCCGATGATAATCAAAATTAAATATTTCTTTTTTCAGATTGTTGACAAAACATTAGTTTTTGGTTATAATAGATGTTAAGCAGCTAAGCTGCCTAGCATATCAGCAATTATATGGCGGTAAATTATGGTCGGACTGGAAGCAATAACTAAATCGGAAGCGCTGGAAGAATATATTGTAAAAAACATTCTTCCCAAATACAACCCGGGGGAAAAAATTCCTTCCGAGCTGATTTTAGCGCATGAATTGAATACCTCGCGTCCGACTATCCATAAGATTTTCTCCAATCTTACCGCCAAAGGCATACTGTACCGGGAAAACGGCGTCGGCACTTTTGTCAGCGGCAAGTCGTGCAAAAACAAGGTTGTCACCGCCGTGCTGCCTTCGGTGGAAGCTCTAAACCCGAGCAGAGAGCCATCCTGGTTTAACTCGCAATACATCCTGGAGGGGTTTTGTTCCAAAGCCCGTCCGGAAGGCGTTATTACCGATATTATGTATCTGCATCCGGATGCCCAGCCGCTGGAGCAGGGGCTGGAAATATTGCTGCAAAACCAGTCCGATGTGTTCATTTTTACCGGCATCGGGGGTTATCTGGCGCTGATTGAAAAATTAACCGAGCTCGGCAAACATGTAGTTGTCCGCCATTCCTCCCGGCACACTTTAATTCATAACGTTTATGGGCTGATACGGCAGGCGATACGCAAGGCGGTCTCTGAACTGATTACCTGCGGACACCGCAATATTGCCTTTTTCGGCGGCCCTGGTTTCCTCGGCGAATTCGAAAGGGAACGTCTGCTCGGTTACACTGAGGCGCTGGAAGATGCCGGCATCGACATCCGTCCGGAACTGATCCGCCCATGCAACGGATTTTCGCGGGATGCTTATCTTGCCGCCCGGAAAATGTTTGATGAAGAGATTGTTCCGGATGCGGTTTTCGGCGGCACCGACCTGCGCTGTTTCGGCATTATGCAGGCAATTGCGGAAAAAGGATTGCGCATTCCGGATGACATTGCCATTATGGGTACCGACAATCTTCCCGAAAGTTCAATGCAGCATCCGCCGCTATCCTCGATTGATTATCCGCTCCATCTGATGGGCCGGATAATGTTTGATATCGTCAAGGAAATTACGGAAAAACCTGTCAGCGGAATCATTTCGCGCAGTGTCGAATGTAAATATATCCAAAGGGAATCGTGTTAAACAAATAACAAAGGGGGCGTTATGAAAAAGACAAAGAATTTCACACTCATTGAACTCCTGGTAGTGATAGCCATCATAGCTATCCTGGCGGCGATGCTGCTGCCGGCCTTGAGCAAAGCGCGCGAAAGCGCCAGAAAAGCGCAATGCTTCAACAACCAGAAACAACTGTGCGGCTATGTGGCGCTGTACACCAATGATTTCAACGGTTATCTGCCGGCCGGCAATTACAATGTGCCGCCGGTCAACGGACAGGATACTGCTTATGACAAATTTCTGCGGGCGGGTTATATAAAATCCAGCATCTACTGGCTGCGTTTCAGTACCGGCCAGGGCATGAATAAAAGCATTTTGTTCTGTCCGTCCACCGGCAAAGAACTGGTTGATGCTCCCGTCAACTTTCAGAAACTTCCGAATGAATCAGGTGCGGTAACGACCAGTTCCTACGGCATGGCCACCAATGTGCTGGGGTTCGGTTACGCCAACAGCACGCCGCCGACAGGAGTGCCGCTGCCGAAAATTCATCTTTACAAAAACATATCGAACCGGGTAATGTTTCTGGACGCATTCATAGCAACTAATTTCCCGTCAATCGGAGCTAATTCCACTTTGACATTCTGGAACCGGGCTCACTGGCTGACCAATTGTTATATCACGATTGCCCCGCGGCATGATCTGAACACTGTTCCGGCAGCCTTTCTGGACGGCCATGCCAGCGGAATGAAGTACGGTCCTAATGCGTACAGCGATACGGACATGCTTTTGATGTTTCCGCAATATTCAACGATCAAATAAATTATGAGAAAATAATGTTTCTGCGCAAAATAACTGTCCTGCAGCTGGCGCTATACTGCGGCATCCTGCCCGTTTACGGTCAAACTGTAAATCCGGAGAAAGAGCATCTTAAATTTTACGCTCCGTTTGATCATAGCGCCGCCCCGGCGGCGGCGCTTGACGTGACTGCGCTGCTCAAAGACAGCAACGTGAAATCCGTTCCCGGCAAAAGCGGCAATGCGGTATATTTTGCCGGCGATCCGGAACAACCGGTGGAACTGGTTTACGGCACCGGCAGTCTTTTTGCCGGCAGGGAATGGACTATCGCATTCTGGGCGAAACTGGACAGATATGAAGCTCCGGCTTCCGGCGGCAAAGGACGCAACCGGCTGTTTTTCCGGACCTATTCAACCGGCGCATGGAAAGAGGGCGACATGACCGCCGGCATCAGTCCGTGGGGCAGACTTGAATTCAACCGTTTTGACGGCGCAAAACTCGAGCAGAGCTGCTGGGTTTCCGCCAGTTGTCTGCCAGGCGGCGAATGGACACATCTGGCGTTCAGTTCCAATGACGGCAACGCCGCTGTCTATATCAATGGTTTCGAGGCCGGATATATCAAAAATACGGCAGTGGCGAAACCGGGAGCGCTGCAGAAAGGAATCCGTCTGGGCAGCAGCGACCACAAAAGTAAAAATTATCTGGCCGGAGCCATCGATGAATTGAAGATATTTGACAAGGCGCTGACCGCGGATGAAGTAAAGCTGATAATGAGTCCGGCGTCTGATTCAAATTCTATTCAGCCGGTGCTGTCGGCACCGTTTGAAGGGAGAGCAGATGCCTCCTCCACGCTGGGTCCGGTTGACATTGACGGCGACCGCATCGCATTCCAGCAGGCGGTGATCGGCCAGGGCGCGGCTTTTGTCCGCCATGGTTATGACTCGCGGAGCCGGCTGGCAATTAAAAATGTCTCCGGGATTGCCGGAAAAGAAATGACTGCCGGCTTCTTCTTCATTCCAAACTGGAACGGATCGGACGGCGGAGTTCACGGCCTGCTTGGTGTTGAAAGCAAAGACTTCAACTGGACACTTAAAGCCGTTGACGGCAAACTGCTGTTCACGCTTGCCAACGGCAGCGGCAAAAATGAATTATCCGCGGACATCGCTTCCTGGAAGCAGGGCAAGCCGGTACATGTACTAACCGGATACAGCCTGGCGACTGGAAATATGCTGCTGTCAATAGATGGAAAAACCGTTCAGGAAACCGGGGCGCTCCGGACGTTTAATCCGCCGGACGCCGCCGCGACCCTGACGGTCGGAGACCTTCCGGGCGCGGATGTCTATAAAAAATCCCAGGCGGAAGGCGTAATCGACGAACTGCGGATTTTTAATGTATTGCTGAATGACGCACAGCGTAAAGCGGAATTTAAGCGTAAAAATGATACAGGACTGACCGCCGGTACCGCCGCCGGAATAAAGCTGCCGGTCACTGCAATCACCGCGCCGGAAAGAAAGTTGTGGGATTTGACTGGCGCCTTTAAGCAGAAAACGCTTTCCCGCGAGGAAATCTGCCTGAATGCATTATGGCGTTTCCAGCTTACTGAAAATGACCAGCCGCCGCGCGCGGTCTGGCACTATCTGGCGGTTCCCGGCCGTTACAGCGGCCATGAAAACGGCAGGAGCGATCATCAATTCCTGATCAGGAATCCGGATATGACCACTTCCGGCAAAGACCAGAAATGGTTGGGCCGTCCGGCGCATGAATTTTACAACTGCTGGCTGGAGCGCTCTTTTGCGGCGGACCCGTCCTGGAAAGACAAGCAGATCGTACTGTCTTTGGATGAACTCAGCTATACCGGCAGCGGAACTTTGTACTTGAACGGCGAAAAACTGGCCGTGCTCAAAGACCACCGTTCGTATGAAATTCCGCTGTCTGCGGAGCGTCTGCGCTACGGTGCTGATAACACCCTTACACTGCACATAGTTGACGACGGCAACCGTTACTCATACCGCGGGGTCAAGGGGGATGTCTATCTGCGGATACTGCCCGCCGTCACGGCGGTCAATCCCCAGGTGGTGACTTCCGTCCGGGATCACCGGCTGACCGTTTCCGCCGATATCGCGAACCATTCCGCCAGTCAGGCCGAAGTCCGGCTGATGTGCGGCATCAAAGGAAAGAATGCTCCTGGCGATATTGTTTCCGACCCTGTGGTACTGAAGCCGGGCGAAACCAGGACTGTGACCATCGTTAAGAACTGGGACAATCCCGTGCTGTGGAATTACGAGACCCCGTATCTGTATGAATTCAACCTGAAACTTCAGGATGCCGCAGGAAACACGATAGACGAATCTCCGGCGCTTAAGACCGGATTCCGCGAATTCTGGATCAGCGGCGCGGATTATTACCTGAACGGCACTAAAATTCATCTGCGCAACCATGATGAGTGGATGAACTCCTCAACTGATTATCAATGGTGCCGGCAGTATGTAAAAATGCTGAAGAGCATCGGCTACAACAGCCTGCGCGGCGGGTTCAATGATTCCAATGTCTACATGGAGAATATTCTGCGGGCCTGCGATGAAGAGGGACTGCTGCTGTTCATCAATCTTTTCGGCGTTGACAACAAGGAATTTGTCGCCTGGAACAATCCGGAGACCAGAAAAAATCTTGAGTCGAAGATGGCGTCCGTCATTACCGCCTGGCGCAATCACCCGTCCATTGTGATGTGGTATCTGTCGGTGAATTTCCTCGGTTACGGCTGGGATTATCACCCGTTGAAAATGGCCGACGGTTATCTGCCGCAATTCAACCAGGCTAAATACAAGGCCTGCATGGACGGCGCGGCAATCATGCAGCGTTACGATAGTTCCAGACCGTATTTCTTCCAGGCGGGCGGCGCTTTCGGTCCGGTTATCAACAGCAACGCCTACTTCTGCTGGTGGCCGGAAGCCGAAATACAGGCGTGGCCGCGTGAATGGAGCAGACAAAAAAGCAAACCGCTGCATATCATTGAAACCAGCTTCCCATATTATGACAGTTTTGTCGGCATGGATCTGCGTTATCCTCAGTGCAAGCCGCTGTTCATCGTTGAACACGCCGCCAGATTCTTCGGTCAGGAAGCATATAAAAACGTTGATCCGGCGCTCTATAAACTGATGGATAATCCGGCATCGCGCACCCGTGATGATCTGAAGTGGCAGCTGCTGGCGCTGTACCGGGATCTGGATATGGTCCAGCAAGTGGAAGGACGACTGCTGACCACGGCCATCCAGCACTGGCGCGGCGCCGGAATTTCAGGAGTCTGCCCGTTCGCCGAACTGAATTATGCATATAAACGCAAAAGTCCTTACAAAAACATTCATGAAGCGTATCGTAAAGACATTAAAGTCGAAGATTTCCGCACCCCGGGCTGGCATCCGGATATATTCAAATTCATGGCGCATCAGGATATTGACCCGGAACGCCCGCTGCCGCTGGCGGAAAATCTGAAAGCCGCGCTGACACCGCTGCTGGTTTATATCGGAGGCGAAGAGAGCAGTCCGGATTCTCAAGCTGGAAATTATTATGCCGCCGCAACCGTCAGCAAAACGCTGACGGTAATCAATGATACCCTGGAAACAAAGAATTTCCGGCTGGCCTGGGCGCTTGAAGATAAATCCGGAACAGTATATGCTTCCGGCAAATTTGACGAATCGCTCAGCGCCGGTGATATTAGAAATCTTAAACTGGAATTTAACGCTCCTGAAGTAAAATCCCGGACTGAGTTTATTTTGAAAGTTAACGCCGGAGCACCCGCCGGAATATCCGTTAAACCATTTGCCATCACCGTCTTTCCGGAAATAAAGCCGGTTAAAACGTCCGGACGCGTACTGCTGTATGATACTAACGGGATGACGGAAAAGACTTTGCGTAAATCAGGCGTTGAATATTCAGATTTCAGAAAAACCGCTTCGCTTGAAGGGTTTGATCTGCTGGTTATCGGACGCGAAAGCCTTGGACCGGATCTGGCCGGATATGCAAAAAAACTGAAGCTTGCTCAAGCCGTCGAACAGGGAAAAATCAACATAGCGGTATTTGAGCAGCAGCCGGAGGCGCTGGCGCTGCTGGGACTGGAGGCCTGCCCGGCCGGATATATCCGCAGTGTATTCAAAAACCCGGAAACAGGCTTTCCGCACACCCTGACGAGTGCCGACCTCAGCAACTGGCAGGGGGAAGGCTCATTGTCTCCATCCAGGCCACTGCCGGATCCGTCAACTCAGGATTCCGTTGTCAGTCCGCTCTGGCACTGGACTAATCTGAATATGGTAAGTTCCTATCCGGTTCGCCGGCCGGCAGCCGGAAATTATAAAATATTCGCCTCCTGCGGCAAGGACCTGGTCTATTCTCCGCTGTTCGAGCTGACAGCAGGTGCCGGCAAAGTATTGTTCTGTCAGATGGAAATCTCCGGACGCACAATTCCAGACCCGGCGGCGGAACTCCTGTTCGCGCAAATTATTGAACAGTATTCCACTAAAAACCAGCCCGCACCATACCGTCCGCTGTACTATTCCGGCGATGCCGCCGGACGGCAATTGCTGCTGGAGGCAGGTTTCAATGCGGAAGCGTTTGCCGGCAATGCACCGTCTGACGCGGTCATCGTGGTAAATAAACGGCTCAACGCCGCGGCAATCAAAACCCTGACGGAATGCGCCGAAGCGGGAGCCACGGTCATTTTCATGCAGCTGTCTGACGCTGACGCATCGGCTTTGCAGATTGCGCTGAAGCCTTTAAAGGTGGATTTTTTTGAGTCTGCGGGGTCTCAAAAATTCCTGTCCTGCCTCCAGGCGCGTGACAGATTTTTCCATTATGCCATGCCGTCATCGGTTATTTCCGGTAAAGGCATAATTCCGTTGACAACTCCGGCAATCGCGGCGGAAAAAGCCGTCGGCAAAGGGAAATTCCTGTTCATCAATCTGGATACCGCGGCGATTGATAAAATGGCGCAAGCCGATGCGAAGATCGGGTTTGACAGCTCAAATCTCTGGGCGGATTCAATTGTAAAGGAAAGGATCTGCGCGATCTGGGCTAATGCGCTCAGTGAACTGGGCTGCAAAGGCGAATCCATCGCCGGGCGCTTTGTCAATATGAACCCGGCAGCCTGTGTCCGCAATCTGGCCGGAAAATGGGATTTTACCATCGACCCGGACGATGCCGGATTTCGGCAGCAGTGGCAGAACCCGGAGAATTCCGGCAAAGGCAAATGGGACAGCATTTCTGTGCCTGGATACTGGGAAAACCAGGGGTATGACAAGCCGAACAAGCCGGGGGCTAAAGGCTATGACGGGCTTGCCTGGTACCGGAAAACAGTTGAACTTGATTCATCCATGAAGGGAAAAGATATTATTCTGGATATTGGAACCGTGGACGATAATGACTGGACTTATGTCAACGGCACCATGGTCGGCAAAACCGGCGAGGAAACTCCGGGCTATTGGGCCGCGCCGCGGAAATACCGGATCCCGGCAGCCCTGACGGCGGACGGCAGACTTTATATCGCGATACGGGTACTGGATTTGCGCGGCAATGGCGGCATTGCCGGACATATCCGCCTGACCCTGGATAATTCCGGCATCAGCAACGCGGTCACGCCATTCCCTTATTATGCCCGGCCGCTGCCGTCATACAATACGGAAACTTCCATCCGCTGGTAAATATACTGATTTAAACTTATTAATTTCAAAGGTGTTGTAAATGTCTTCAGAGAATTCGTTTGTCGCGGTACTCATTAAAATTTTCTTTATCCTGACTCCATTTTTCACCCTGTCCATGTTTGTGGCAATGACCCGGGACATGAGCCGGACGCAGCGGAATTCTGTTGCCGCCAGGACAATGCTGTCGAATCTAGTTGTCTGTCTGCTGATCTATTTTTTGGCGTACCGCTGTTTTATTTCCTCGGCATTACTCTGGATGCATTCCGGATCGGGGCTGGAGCCATCCTTTTCCTGACCGCATGCGACCTGATATCCGGAAAAACTCCGAGCCTGCCGGATGCAGACGAAGGCGATATCGCAGTGGTGCCGCTGTCTGTTCCGTTTACAATCGGGCCGGGAGTCATCGGCGCGCTGCTGGTCATGGGCGGCTCGGCCGCAACCGCCGCGGAAAAAATGATTGACATTTCCGGTATCGTGACGGCGGTGCTGCTGACCGGAATCATGCTGTTTGTGGGCAACTGGATTGAGCACGCAATCGGCAGGAAAGGCTTGAATATCCTGTCAAAAATCACCGGGTTGATCGTGGCGGCGCTGGCCTCTCAAATCATTTTTACCGGCATCAAAAACTTCCTTTTCAGCAAGTGACGGGAATAATCCTGAAAAAAGCAGCATTAATCCCATCCGTCCCATAATCCCTGAATCGGGTTTGCATACTTCCGGACGAAATATATATTCTCAGACGGTATTTTTACATTCAACGGATTATTATGGAATTAACGATATGGCTAAAACCGCGGATTCAACGGCGGGCAGGATTTTACGGGCCGCCGAAAAAGGACTGGAATTGTGCGGCACTGACAGTGCCAGCCTGGATGATTATCTGGATTTTTATCTGGATGATCCGGGACTCCGGCGCTCAGTTTCCAGCCTGCTGTTCACTTATTTCCGCAATAAAGCGTTGATTGACCGCGCCATAGATTCCACGGCGGAACGCAGCGTCAAACCGCGTTACCGCCGCCTGCTGTCAGCCGTTATTACGCAGGGCTGGTTCCAGACCGGAATCCAGATGGAGTCAGCGGTAAATGTCGCAGTCAGTTATGCCGCTGAAAAATATGGTAAAAGCCCGTCCGGATTCATTAACGCGCTGCTCCGGGCGGTGTTTCAGAACGGCATCGAAGCCGTCAGGGCAAAACTTTCCCCGGCGGAGAAACTGAATCTGTCCGCCACAGTTTATTCCCGCTGGAAATCCCGCTGGAGCGAAGATGAAATCGCCGCGATAGCATCACAGATGCGCACCCAGCCATTGCTTTCATTCCGCACCTGCGGCGCGTTTTCGCCGGAAGAGCTTGAAAGCGTTTCAGCCGTCCCGGTTGAAGGCCTGCCGTGGCTGACGCAATGGCATTTTTATGAAACCGCCCAGCCCGGCGCGTTGTTCAGAACTGACTGGCTGGAGAAAGGCAGAATTTATATTCAGGACCCGGCAACGGCGTTTGCACCGTCACTGCCGGAAATCAACGGCGGTGAACGCATTGTTGACCTGTGCGCCGCGCCCGGCGGCAAAAGCCTGATGCTGGCGGAGCGGCTGGGCGGACGGGGCGAATTAATCGCCGCGGACAAATCTGAGCACAGACAGCGTCTGACGGCGGACAATTTCAAAAGACATGGCATTAATCATAAAATTGTTACTGCTTCAGCAACTGAACCGCCGTTTGAGCGGAACAGTTTTGACATCGTCCTGATTGATGTGCCGTGTTCGAATACCGGGGTTTTCAGACGCCGCCCGGATGCGCTGTGGCGTTTTTCCGATCGAAGCCTGGCGGATATTGTAAAAACGCAGAAAGCGATTTTCGATGCGGCCGCCACTCTGGTTAAACCCGGCGGGCAGCTTGTCTACAGCACGTGCAGCCTTGAACCGGAAGAGGATGAACTGCAGGCCGCCGCTTTTCTTGCCGGGCACCCGGACTTCAAATTGAAGACTCAGCAGTTGATCATGCCGGCCGGCAGAAATGACGGTGGATTCGCCGCCCTGCTGATACGTGCTTAAACGGCACAAGCACAATTTTTTATTCCAGGGAAGATTTTAAGTAAAACAATGCTATATTAAAGCATCTATACTCTGCTCGGTTGAAAATTCAACTATAGATGAATAGGATTGTGGATTGGATTTTTTCGATCCGACTGACAGGCGATATGAATATCGCCGGAAGGAGGAGCGGAAAAATACAACCTCAAGACATTCACCGCAAGGCGGTTGCGATCTTTTGAGTTTGGATTCGCAC
>CAIMFA010000306.1 GCA_903840185.1 uncultured Lentisphaeria bacterium
AGCGGCTGCCAGGGTTTCTGCCAGATGGGACCGCTGCTGCATATTGAACCGGCGGGCATCCTCTATACCGGAGTCAAAGTCAGCGACGTCCCTGAAATTGTCGCGGCTACACTCATTAAGGGAGAATTGATTGAACGCCTGCTCTATCTTGATCCGGTCACCGGGGTGCGCTGCAAGGGCGATGAGGAAATCTCTTTCTACAACCGGCAGCGCCGGGTGGTGTTGAAAAATTGTATGATTGAGCCGGACAGCATCGCGGAATATATTCATCGCGGCGGCTACTTCGCTGCCCGCACTGCGATTACCGCCATGACCAGCCAGGACGTCTGTCAGAAAATACTGGATGCCGGACTGCGCGGACGCGGCGGCGGCGGATTTCCGACCGGCAGAAAATGGCAGATTACACTGGCCTCGGAAAACAGCAAAAAATACATTGTCTGCAACGGCGATGAAGGCGATCCGGGCGCATTTATGGACCGTTCCGTCATGGAAGGCAACCCGCACAGTGTGATTGAAGGCATGCTCATCGCCGGCAAAGCGGTCGGCGCGGATGAAGGCTATGTATATGTCCGGGCGGAATATCCGCTGGCGGTAAAACGCATCCGCAGCGCGGTTGATGCCGCGACAGCCGCCGGACTGCTCGGCAATAATCTGTTCGGCGCTGAATTCAATTTCAAACTGCATGTGATGGAGGGCGCCGGAGCATTCGTCTGCGGCGAAGAAACCGCTTTGCTGGCCTCGATTGAAGGCAAGCGCGGCATGCCCATGCCGAAACCGCCCTACCCTGCCGTGAAAGGGTTGTGGGGCAAACCGACAGTCATCAACAATGTTGAAACTCTGGCCTCGGTGCCGACCATCATCCGGGAAGGCGCGGAAAAATATCGCTCCATCGGAACCCCTAATTCGCCCGGCACTAAAACGTTCGCGCTCACCGGCCATGTCGCCAATACCGGCCTTATCGAAGTGCCGTTCGGGGCCACCCTCAGAGAGATCGTTAACAATATCGGCGGCGGGGTGATTGACAATGACGGCAAAGTGACCGGAGAAGATTTCAAATCCGTGCAGATCGGCGGGCCGTCCGGCGGCTGCCTGACTCCGTCCATGCTGGATATGCCGCTGGACTTCGATTCGCTGAAGAACGTCGGCGCCATGGTCGGTTCCGGCGGGCTGGTGGTGATGAACAACCAGACCTGCATGGTGCGGATCGCCAGATTTTTCATGCAGTTCACGCAGAATGAATCCTGCGGCAAATGTGTTCCCTGCCGCGAAGGCACCCGCCAGATGCTGGCGATGCTGGATGATATCATTGACGGCAAAGCCGATGCGCAGACGCTGGAACTGCTGGAACAGACCGCCAAAGCCGTTAAAATCGGCTCGCTCTGCGGACTTGGCAAGACCGCGCCGAACCCGGTGCTGTCCACGATGAATTATTTCCGCAGGGAATATGAGGAACATGTATTCAACAAACGCTGTCCGACCGGAGAATGTACCGCTTTGACGCCGTTGACAATTGTCGCGGATAAATGCAAAGGCTGCACTGCATGTGTCAGAATATGTCCGGTAAACGCCATTTCCGGAGAGAAAAAACAGCCGCATAAGATTGACGCCGATATCTGCATAAAGTGCGGCGCATGTAAAACTGTCTGCAAATTTAAAGCGATAGCGTAAAACTGGGAGTTACGGGTTACGGGTTACG
>CAIMFA010000307.1 GCA_903840185.1 uncultured Lentisphaeria bacterium
GACTGATTTCAGCTTCATAGGCCGCCGCCCCGCGATAACAAAGAGCAAGCCCCTCTCCGGCCAGCTGCCAGAACGGCACGGATAATTTCATAATACTTCTCCCGCACAAATTGCTGTTCTTTTTCTGAGACCGTCTTCAGATCATCCCTTTATCAGCCCGTTCGGCGCGAACCGCAATGCCAGTATCGTAATATCGTCAGACTGCTCCTGCCCGGCGGTGAATTTTGAAACCGCAAAGAGGATATTATTAGTAATATTTTTAGGTGCCGGATTGGCCGCGGAGTCAGCGAGGATGCCCAGCAGCCGGTTTTCACCGAATTCATGATTATCAACATTCATGGCCTCGGTGACGCCGTCGGTATACAGCACCAGAGTATCACCGGGATTAAGGGTCATCGTGTCCATTCCGTAGTCCAGTTCGGCCACTCCGGCCGGCGGGCCGTGCCGCTGCGTTATTTTGGTGATGCCGTCGCCGTTTCTAAGAATGAATGGCGGATTGTGTCCGGCATTGGTGTACTGCATTTCACCGGTTCTGACATTCAGAATCAGCATAAAATAAGTGACAAACATCGAAGTTTCATTATTCTGACTCAATGACTTACTTACTTTAGTAACGATTTCACCGGTATTCATTTTTATATTCGCGATACCGCGGTGCAGAGTCTGGGTCACCGCCATGAACAGCGACGCGGGAACGCCTTTGCCGGAAACATCGCCGATAACGATGCAGACATGGTCTTCATCAAGATGGAAGAAATCGTACAGATCGCCGCCGACGGCTTTGGCTGAATTCAAAACCGCAAACAGGGAGAACTCCTGACATTCCGGAAACGGCGGAAGCAGCTGCGGCAGAATACCCATTTGAATATCTTTGGCGATTTTCAGTTCACTTTCGATTTTTTCCTTGGCGGCGGTCGTCTCTTTAAGGTTTTCGATATGCTTGAGCAGCGCTGACTGCATCGCAGAAAACGCTTTGCTGAGTTTGCCGATTTCGTCATTGGCAGTTATTTCCGGCATTGCCGCATGGAAATTGCCGCTGCCGATTTCGCCGGTAGCTTTGGTGAGGATGCGCAGCGGACGGGTGATTTTCAATGATATCCAGATAATTACTCCGAGCAGCAGCAGCATTCCGATTAAAAATAGCGAGAAAATGGTAATTTCCATACTGAAAATGGCTTCATATAACTGGTCTTCAGGATAGATAATTCCCAGCGACCAGCCGTTTGACTGCAGCGGAGTATAAAACATCCAGGCTTTCTTCTGACTGATCAAATGCTTCTGATACGGTACTAAGCCGCTTTTGCCGGCGATCATATCCCGCCCGGCGTCCCGCAGAAATTTATCTTCACGCTCTTCGGCCATGCTGAAAATAGTTTCATTCATTATCCGCTCGCTATCCGGATGGGTGATGACCCTTCCGAATTTGGAAATCAGGAAAGCATAACCGGCATTGTTCAACTTGATCGTAGACACTGCTTTTTGCAGCCAGGACAGCGACAGATCAATGGTAATGACGCCGGTAAACTCCTGTTTGCCGTTCTGCTCCCGGTAAAACGGCACAGCATAGGAAGCCATTACAACTTCGTCAAAATATGGTTCCGTCCAAACCGCGTGTTCCAGCGTTTTAGGCAGGGTGTACCAGTTGTAATAGAAATATTCATAGTCAGTCCCGCCGGTATGTTCCAGTTTGATGCCGCCGTCTTTTCTGGAGGCATAAACCATGAAATATTCTTTGTTTTTGTCAAAGCAATAAGGCGCGTACGCGACGCTTAAACTATATATTTCCGGACGGTCATATTGCATGCTTTCCAGCGTTGTCGTCAGCAGCTTTCCGATTTCTTCATCAGTCATCCTGCTGTTTTCGAACTGAATCGCCAGCTGTTTGCCCAGCCTGCTTGTTTCGATAAATATCTGATCCAGGCGGTTGGCGGTGGATTCGCCGATATGCCGGGTGCTCGTCTCGATCCCTTCCTGCATCATAGACCATACATAGCAGGTGACGTAGGAAAAAATTCCCAGCGAAACGACGATTACGCTGAACAATATATAAAAACTTTGTCTAAATGCCAGACTTCTATTTTTGAACATTTTCCTCCTTGCCTCCGGTTTTTTTATCCTTGCCGGGAGAGGTATTGCTGTTCAATACATCTTTATAAAATTCATTGTAGTCGGGTATCGTCTTGATGACGCCGGTGAATTTCAGCTTTTTCGCGGTATCAAGATACACTTTGGGCGAGAGAAACCCCAGAATATGCTCTTCGCCTGGAATCATGATCAGCTCCTCCATCCGGTTCAACATCCAGCTCTGATGGGCATTATTATACGGGATGTGGTTTTCCCGGCAGTATTTGTGAATGATCTCCAGCGCTCTTTTTTTATTTCTAAAAGCAGCCTGCCAGCCTTCAATCGAAGCTCTGGCAAAATTGCGGCACATTTCCGGATTCTTTTCGTATGTTTCCTGCAAACAGTAAATACCGTCCTCAGGAATATCCAGATTGTAATCCTTAAAGAAAAACGTGGTTATTTCGTCTTCATTAATTCCGGAAGACAGCAGTTCATGATATTCATTATACCACATGACCGCAATTACATCAATGCCGCGGTGCAGAAACAGTTCAATCCCCGAAACCACCGGAATTATTTCCGCCTTAATTTTATGTTTCTCCAGCAGCGCTTTAGGTATTTCCTGGAAATCCACCATCCAGATTCCGACTTTATTGCCGTTGATATCTTCAAGTCTTTTGATTCCGGAGCTTTTCAATGCCACAAACACCAGCGCTGAACGCTGAGATATCTGCCCGATATTTACAATTTTCATGCCGCCTGAGCGCATTTTGATACCGGAGGAAAGAAAGTCTGTCACGAAATCGGCATTTTTGTCCATCAGCACTGAAATCAACTTACGCTGCGGCGGTTTATGCTGAAAAACCACATCCAGTCCATATTTGTTGTAAATCCCCAGTTCCTGCGCCATGTAATATCCGGCAAACTGAGCTTGCGGAAACCATTGAGGAGTAAAAACGACTTTGGTCAGAACCGGCGGAACAGCTGCACTTTCAGTATTCTGGGAAAAAACGGCTGAAGACAGCAAGCCGCAGACTGCGAATAACAACAGGGCAAAAAATGTTCTATGATTTTTCAAATTTAAAACAATCCCCCGGCAACAACTACATTAACATTATAATCAAACTCCCGGCTTAATATAATTTTTACTCTTTAATAATGCAACAGTTAAGAAAGGTTTATCAACAAAAAAGTCCGTAGAGCAATAATCTTAAAAAAAGCAGTCGAGTCAGTGTGCCGTGGATGTGCTGTGATTTTGAGCGCCGCTGTGGTAACCACTGCAAGTTCAAAACACAGTGCAGACATGGTGCAATGGCCGACCCGGAGGGTTGAATGCAGGATTTCCGGTAATTAATCGTTATTATTTTTTTGTTAAACTGCTTTTTGCCATAATGCTTTTATTTAAAACAAAAATAGAAC
>CAIMFA010000308.1 GCA_903840185.1 uncultured Lentisphaeria bacterium
GGACAACCGCAAGTTCGGCAATAATTCCTTTTCGCTGCGCATTTACGGAGTACCCGCGTCCGGCCGCTTGACAGAGAGCCGTCTGGCGTTAACGGTTGATTTCAAGCCGGTATCAGTTGCAACCATAGATTTGCGTCCGGCAGTTAACATGGGGTTTGTCGATGAAACAGCCGGCGATCGCAAGGGCGGCTGGACCGATCAGGGGAAGGATAATGATCTGCGGACGATCAAGCCGGGCCGTTTAATGCCGGGCGGCATTACTTTTGATGTGATTGATCCGCAGAAGAATGAAGGGCGCTCCTGTTTAGTTCTGTCCGGGCCTGACCGCGACTATTTTCCGGTGGAAGCCGGGGTTGAAACATCCGGCGAAGGCGAATACCTTTATCTGCTTCATGCTGCCGCCTGGACACCTTCCACTGATGCAGTGACCGGAAATATCGAAGTAACTTATGCCGACGGCAGACGTCAAACAATTCCAGTCCGCAACAAAGTGGATGTTGCCAACTGGTGGAGTCCAGTCTCTGTTGCCAATGCGGCAGTCGTGTGGACGACGGAAAACCGCCAGGCATACGCCGGGCTGTTCATGTCGGCATTCAAGCTGGAAAACCGTCAGCCGCGCCGGATTGTATTTAAAAGTGAGAAGAATGCGGTATGGATGATTGTCGGCGCTTCGCTCTCCGATACGCTGGTGGAGATCAAACGCCTGGAAGCGGTCAGTTATGTCACCAGCGGCCAGGAATGGAAACCTTTGGCGTTTCCGCGCGACGTAATAGCTGGTTCCGCCCTGGATTTTTCCCGCTTTCAGGATGCGCCGGCGGGAAAATATGGCAGGGCTACTGTCATGGCGTCCGGCGGAATCGCCTTTGAAAAACGTCCGCGGCAGCGAGTGCGGTTTTATGGCACGAATCTATGTTTCACGGCTCAATACCTGGAGCACAAGGAAGCGGAAAAATTGGCTGACGACCTCGCGAAGATGGGCTATAATTCCGTTCGGATGCACCATATGGACCAGTTCCTGACTGTCAAAGCCGCCAGCCGCTCCACCGTTCTTAATCCTGATTTTATTGAAAAGATGGACTATCTGTTTTACTGTCTGAAGCAGCGCGGCATATATATTACAATTGATTTGTATTGCAGCCGTCTGCTCCGTGGCGGCGAGATCCCGGAATATCCTGCCACTTACCAATACGAATTGAAAATGCTGATTCCGCTGTTTGCTTCCGCCCGCGAGAACTGGAAGGAATATGTGCGCAAATTGATCTGCCGGAAAAATCCTTATACCGGACTATCCTGGGCGGAAGACCCGACGTTGTTTATGGTTAATCTGGTTAACGAGGATACAGTTCTTACAGAATGGAAAAACAATCCCGCCATCAAAAAATTGTATGAGCAGCGTTTTGAGGAATGGCTGAAGCAGCATGGCAATACTGAGCCCGCCGACCGGCCGATTCTACTAAAGGTTTGGTAGCGTCCCAAAATGGAGACCTAAGCAGTAAACCTGCTTGATAAAAAATCACAAGAGTTCATTTTAAGATTGCTTAATAACTTAAA
>CAIMFA010000309.1 GCA_903840185.1 uncultured Lentisphaeria bacterium
TAAGGTGTATTGGGGGTTGCGGCTATGCCGCGCTAAGCGTTCCGTGGTTAAACAATTACATGAAACCTAGATCGAAGTTGAAGGTTGCGGTTTCTTCTTCATTCCAGTAGGCGTTGGAGAGATCGTAGAAGTCCACAGTGCCGTTTACGCGGGGGATGGACATCACGGATTTGGAATAAACATATGTCAGGCCGGCTTTCGGGTCATGGCGGACTGAAAAACTGTTGTGCTTGATGTCGTGAATATGGCCATCGGCCGGAATTTTCGCTCTGGTCGCCAGCAGGATCGGGCGGCCGTAACGGTAAATTTCCACCGGCAGCACGGATTTCGCAACCAGATGTTCAATTTCAGTTCTTTCCAGTTCAATCCAGGCCTGGACGCGGCTGACGCCGAATTTTTCCAGTTCTTTAACCGCCATGGAATTGCAAACCGGCAGTGAAAATGACGCAATCAGTTTGACGTCCGGATAGTCTTTGAACATCTTCAGTCCGTAGAGCGAGGATACCCGGAAACGGCGGATGCCGATGCGGTAGGCTTCGGCGATGCGGGTTGCCAGGCCTTTCAGGCGGTCTTCGGCACAGAAACACGGCAGCACGGCTTCATCAGTTTTTTTACTGGCGTCAAACACGGAACAGGCGACATGCCCGCTGCGTTTGGCCGGGGTGCAGCCGTCGGGCCGTACCAGCACGGCTTCAGCTTCATGCTGGACGGACGCCTTGTACATGGCCAGATAGTCGCGGCGGAAACGCTCCATTGCCACCGCGATATAGCCGAAAGTTTCATCCGGAGTAATATTTGCCTCCACCCATTGCCAGAATTCGCGGCGGATTTCTTTGAGCACGCTGGACGGGGCGAAAAAATCGCCGTCCACTTCAGCGGAGATATTGCCGGGGGAAAAGACTTCAGAACGGCTGGCGGCGAATTCTTCAATCAGCTGCGCGGCGGCCAGCGCGTGTTTGCTTGGCGGTGCCAGTTGAATGTCTTTCGTCCAGATACGGTTCAAGCCGTTGCCGGCAGTGATCTCAAAACCGGCGGCGTTGACTTTGATATTAAAGTCCAGTCTGGCGCGGGCCGGGGGCAGGGCCGCCATGCGCGGCAGCATTTCATCGCAGCTCTGGCCGATTTTATAAACCATGCCATGGTCATGGATTTCCTTGTCGCAGCAGATGAAACAGATATCGCCGTGTCCGGCGTATTTCACCGGATGGTTGTCGATCATCATTTTTGTAACTGTCAGTGCGGGGCCTTCATCGCCGGATTGCGGCTGGATACGGATGCGGTCGCCGATATGCACCCGGCGCATGACCTCCATCTTAAACCCGTACTGTTCGACTTCAATGACATTGCCGCAAAGCATGCCGGCCGTTCCGAGCGAATCGTGCTGGATCAGGGTGGCGGAGGACTCCGGGGTATAGAAACCTTCCGACCATTTTCTGCCGTAAGTGCTGGTCAGGATATTTTTGGCTTTCTTGATCAAATCCTGGTCGGGAGTGCCTTCCGCGTCAAGAATCATGCGGTAGGCGGTAACGACATTCATGACATAATCCGGCTTGCGGAGCCGCCCTTCAATCTTCAGCGACGCCACGCCGATCTCTTTGAGTTTCGGGATCATCTCCAATGTATAGAGGTCTTTCGTGGAAAAGAAAAATCCGTTGCCGGAACGGCTGTAAAACCGTCTGCGGCAGGGTTGTTTGCATTTGCCGCGGTTGCCGCTCCAGCCGCCCATCCAGGATGAGAAGAGGCATTGTCCGGAAAGGGAGCAGCAGAGCGCTCCGTGGACAAAAACTTCCAGTTCCAGCGGCGATTTTTCCGTAAGTTTGCGCAATTCGTCAATCGTCACCTGGCGTTCCAGGATTACCCGGGAAGCGCCGAGTTCGGCGGCAAGTTCAAGGCCGGGGGAATTGTGAAATCCCATCTGGGTGGAGGCATGAATCTTCATCGACGGGAAATATTCGCGGATTATCCGCAGTACGCCAATATCCTGAACAATGACCGCGTCCGGCTGCAGGCGCGCCAGTTGAGCAAGGTTCTGCACCAGTTCCGGCAGTTCAGATTCTTTGATCAGGGTATTCAGGGTAACATAGACTTTACGGTTGTGAAGCCGGGCGTAAGCGATAAGTTTGGACATTTCCTCTATGGAAAAGTTTTCGGTGCGCTCTCTGGCGTTGAACTTGCTCAATCCTGCATAGACCGCGTCGGCGCCGCAGTCAAAGGCGGTCAGCGCGCAGGCCAAGTTTCCGGCAGGCGCCAGCAGTTCAGGTTTCTTCTCAGTCTTTTTCATGTGGAATCCGTTATTTATCGCTTTCAAAATATCTATGCTCCAATCTGTTTTAATCGGCTTATAAATATCATGCCGGAAACAGAATTTTCAATAACGGTTTTAAAA
>CAIMFA010000310.1 GCA_903840185.1 uncultured Lentisphaeria bacterium
ATCTTTCATGAAAATATCTGTTGTCAAGGCTGCTCTGTGCCTTGATTCCTTTAAATCCCGGAGCATTGGAATATCCCTTGTCATATGTGGCTTCAGTCATATACCCCTGCATATATCCCAAATCAGGTTCTGAGATGATGTCAATATTCAATTTTCGGCCTATTGCAATGCGTTCCAAATCAACCGCTTTGATCAGTCTGCCGACCGCAGGTGTCACGCCGTCCTCATAAAAGCAAAAATTACCGCCGGTACGTTCAATTAAGGCGGCATTCGACAGTGTAATTGCCGGATGGATTGCCGGATTGCCGTTTTGCAGAGTTGTTTGCAGGACATTTTTAGCAAGCTTTATCGCCGGGTAGACATCCCGGATACACTCCATAACCTGCAACGAGTGCCTTGCATGAACGGCGGCGATAAAAAGTCCGCTTTTGAGTTTTAAAAAAATCCGAATCCGGCCTGGCTCAAGAATGCGTACCGCATATGGGAGCGTGGAGGTTTCAGCCACTATGATATTTTCGTTTTGCAGACTCAATTGTGCGGCATTCATAAATTCGATGCTTCCCATGCACGAGCCGGGACACACAATGACGATCTGACCTTTTCTCAAGTAAGGTTTGCAGGCCTCGGCGAAAGGTCTGGTACTGTAGGCGGGGCCGACCACATAGATAAGCTCTGCGCCGCACAGTGCTTTTTCAATTTCATGGCCGGCGTATTCAATGCCGGCGAAGCCTTCCAGTTCGCCCTCGGCGTAGATACCGCCCTGCCGGTGAATTGCACTGATATTGCCGGGAAAATCCTCAAAATCAAAAAGTCTGACGTGATGTCCGTGCATCGCGCAATCAAACGCAACAGCGCAACCTCCGTTGCCTGAACCAAGAATTGCTATTTTCATATTTAAAGTCCTGTATTTAATTTGCGCTTACTATTATTCCCCTCAAGATTAATAAATACTATCGAATGACGAGGGATTTCGAATGAGACGTTATTCCCCGATGTTTTCACATTGAACGGATGAACAAAATCGGATTTTTCCTTGAGCCACATGCTGGCGTTCAGGTCACCATTAGAAAGCAGCACCCCGCCGGCGTTTCCAATATCAAACGAATTTATTGTTATGCTGCACGGGAAATCTTTTGTCCATGATGCATTCGCCGCCACAATAAACACTTTCGAGCCATCGTCAGATGCTGTGATAAGTATTGGCGTCAGCGGCAGTTTAGCACCTTTATTTTCAGGGATTACGCTCTCAATGCATGGCGCGGTTCCTTTGATGTCCAGCACCCATTCGCCAAAGTGACGGTTGAAATAGTAAAAAAGCCAGTAATTCATGGAGAGCGTCCGCGCCTGCGCATCATTCACCCCGACAAATCCCATTGACTGGTAGTGTGTACTCAATGAGTTCAAACACCATGCAGAAGCGCCGTCAAGCACGTCTTCTCTTGCATAGTAGATAAGCCGCACTGCCTGATATATAGAGCCGAGAATATTACCGTTAGGGCGGTGAGAAACCAGTTCACTGCGCTTTTGCGGATATACATGTCTCGCCCACTCGGTATCGTACTGTCGTACATTGCGGGTGGGGTTATATGCTTTGATCAAGGCATTCATCCGCAAAATTTGATTTAGTTTGACGTTGTTGCAGCCGATTATTGATTCTTCAAAATTGTCTTTCACTTCTCGAAATTCATACCAGTGACAGACAACGAAATCATAATGTCCGGCGGCGGCTTTCAGAACATAATTTCCCCAGAGCGCTTTATCAGGATTTACTGAAAGTCCGATCAGAGCGCCGGGCTGTTCTTTGCGCACGGCCGCACTGACTGCTTTGACCTGAGCAACGTATTTATCCGGAGCATCATACGCCTTTTTCTTTTCAGCCTGATCTACCTCGTTCCCGATCTCCCACCGGTTAAAACGATACCCTTTGCTGACCGAATAGGCGGCGGCTGAAGCCCAGACAGCGGGATCGAGCTTTTCAGATGCTCCAATGGTCTCAAGCTCAAGCGCGCTGGTATTTTGCGGTATTTTAAGCTTGTCAAGCAGAATAGCTATACGGTCAATAGCTCCATTGATTCCGAATGATTCGCAACCTACCGCATAAAACCTGGTCATGGGCAGGTTTAGTTCTCTGACGGCCTTTTCCAGTTCAGGGCTGTAAGCGTAATCGCCTGTGTTCCGGTCATATGGCATCGAATACTTTCCGGTACCGTAGCCTCCAATCCGGTGAAAAGATACGCCAGCCACTTCCTTGACAGATTTATGGAGTCTGGCATTGATTGACGTTTCCACGCACAGAGAATCACCGCTAGTCAGACGTAGCGGTATTGTTGAGGCCGGCAGGGTGGAGTCAGAGATAAGTCCAAGTGATTCCATCTCGCTTCCCTTTACAAGAAGAGTGTCAGCAATCCATTGTGATTTTTCGACTAGTTCCGGTCCGCAGCCAAGAGTAGCGGCAAGAATTATCCAAAGTGCCTGGCTGTCTGCGGCATCAGTCGCACGAAAAACTATTGACGACACATTTTTTTCAGGGAATGGATTACGAATAGCGGATGTATACAGATATGCTTTCGACATCTTTTCATTTGGCTTTTCAACTGCAAAGGCATGGCTGTTTACCGCCGCTCCGCCTGACCAGTCTGACAATTGATCTCCGGTGAAAATATTTACGGTGCTTGTGCTTCCATCAGCGTATACATATTCGAAATAACCGGCAAGAATGCCTTTGCCAGCCCTGGCCGCGGTATGCAGTAAATAAATCCAGTCAGCTTTCTGATTGACTGTAACCTTCCGGCTTCCTGCGAAGCCGCCGCGATTGCCAAGCGTTATTATCGAATTGCCTTGATTCAGCGCAGGATCAATAATTTTAAAGGGAATATTTGAAATGTACCGGTCGCCTGGGACGAAGTTGCGCATATCCTGGATGCCCTGGTCGGTCCATCCGCCTTTGCCGTCTCCAGCAACTTCGTCTTTGAATCCCATATTGGCTGCTTTTGACAGATCAACGGCAGTCAATGTCAGTTCGTCGAAACTGATATCGTCAAACCACATGCTGCCTCTGGTTTCATATGGAGTATCGCGCGTTGGTGCAAGGGCAAGCAGGATGAACGCAGCTTCAGCAGGAATATCCTTTATGGTGATGGAAAAAGGCTTCCACTCTTTATCAATGTCAATTTTTTCCGTATTAGTCAGCCATTTGATAAACTTTCCGTCCTTAGTTTCGGCGGCGACCGCAACACAGCGGCAAGACGGTATTTTCTTTTCGCCGCGAACCCACCCGCTTAAGGAATAGGCTTTTCTGGGATCAATTTTCATTTTCATACCGGCATACGGATTGGTTTTATCCTGATCATCTACGACTTTAAGACAATATGCGCCGCCATGCGGATTTTGCGTCACAATCTCAATAACTTTTTCATATTCCTCTGTTCCCCAGCCTATCCAGCCGCCTTTTTCGCCATCCTCGAAGTCCCATTTCGTGCTGGCAGCCCATGCGGTCACAACTGATACCATCAAGGCGATGGTTATGGTCAATATTTTCATTTTTTCAAATCCTCTTTTTCAAAGTCAATACACTAGTTTTTATTCTTCAATGCATAATACATTTACGGTTGTTCTGACTACCACGATTCAAACATACCGGGTATTATGTCCGCCCCCCGATGCCCTTTCGGATATATTAAAAATTTACTTTAATGACATCGGATAATCTCGTTTTTGCTTAAATTTACATACAATGCCTAAATCATCGGCATCCC
>CAIMFA010000311.1 GCA_903840185.1 uncultured Lentisphaeria bacterium
AACCAGCATTATGAATTAGTCAGGCCAGCCATTATAATATGACCGCCGGACGCTTCAGACGGGTGTTTGACAGTTACGCCTATGCACCCGTCAGCGTTTACCAGTTTGATACCACATATGCGTATAAGTTGTTTAGCAGCGTCCGAAGCGTCCGGACGGGTGTCGAGTTAAAGATATTGTCATCAGACCTTAGGGAAAAATTTCCATAAGGTTGGAACGGCCAGTCCGCATTACCCATGCACTTTTTTTAGATAATACCCGTTCTGAAAAGATGATTTACTATTCATTATAAGCCAAATATCCGTATGCCTCAATCGGCAAAGTTACGCTATTTCCTGCTCTCGGACAAGGCTGATTGCATGATTTCATGCATTCCGCTATACTGCGCTTCGGCTTGAATGAACCGTCCGGCTGCAAAGTCAGTTCCGTTTCCATTGACAACAAGACGGAGTTGTTCTTATCAATGAACTGCTGTATTTCCGGGGAAATGTTTTTTACTGTCGGCACCATCAGGATGAATGGTTTCTGGTACGAAAGATAAAGCGAACTTATGGTATCTGTCAGAGTTGATGTCTTATAGGTTAAATAAACTTCCGTGCCGGAATAATCGCCGAGATGCCAGACATTATCGTGTTCCTGATGTCGATCTACTGAATAATTAATTTGCAACGTAGCACAAATAGCCTGATGCAAAGCCTCCAGTCGCAATGAATAAATGAGGATATCTCTGAATTTTAGTTGAATTGAATCAGCTTTGTTCTGCGGGCATACCGCCTTGATATCGGATGGGGAATTCTCCACCACCTGACGCGGATAGCCTTGCTCACACGGCGTCAGGCAATTCAACAGTTTGACGCGGCGGCCTTCGACTCTCAAGTAATGGGTATAGAAAGTGTTAAAACGATACCATGATGCCAGGCGGCAATTCCACTCGCGCCAAGCGGCCTCCTGCTCAGGCAACTCCTCCAAATATTTCCAGAAAATCATGTCCATCTTCTTTCTCCTCTTCTGTTCAAAAATATACGCTATAATAACTCTTCATGTTGCATTATCGTGGATAAAAATAGTATATTCGCATTCGCCAGACTATTTCGCTGACGAAGCCGAAGCATTATCAATCGCTTCAAACTTTTCATCCACCGTAACGGAAAATCCGCGCTCAATTCTGCACATCAGGTACAATGTTCCAATCAGCAGGAAGTTCGTAATTCCATTGGCTATACCGAATACGATCGCGCCGCTTTCCATATTTAGCGTGACCGTCACCAGCACCTGGCACACCCAGACGCCGACCGCCAGCAGGAATTTACTGCCGAGGATAATCAGCATACCATGATGCGGAATGCCGTTGCGCAACGGCGAACCTGTTTTCGCCGCCGTCACGTCGCGCCGTATTTTCTTTTTCAGTACTATCCAGCACAGCCATCCGGCTACGCACAGCGGCAATACCGCCAGTCCGTACCATTTGAATGCGAACATTTGCTGTTTCATGTACATCCACCACATCAGGACAGGAATACTCAGTACCGACAAACCCATTATCCCGTCAAACAGCAGGAACGAGATGTTCAGCCATTTGGTCTGCGGCCCGACAATCGGCACTACCGGCATTTCCTCAATCCCGCTCGGACTCCAGGGCGCTGGCGGATGGAAATGCTTGTCGCCGCCCAGCCGGTGCCATTCGATGTACGACATCACCCTGAATACCGCACTAATTCCAGCAAAAACGGTTATCCATAAAAAAATGAAGCGGTAGGCATAGTTCGAACCATGGCAAAGGTTTCTGACCACGTCAATAAACAGTCCAGCCAATATTCCGGCAATCACGGTAAATGCTGACTGGAGCATGGCTTGCGCCGAACAGAACTGACCGAATCTTGACTGGGGGAATATCCGCATATCGCTTGGAAATGTAGCAACGGCGACTAATGCGCCCAGAAATGTACCAATCAGAACATTGCTCAGATTCAGCCAGAAAAAATAATTCCCGGGAATGGTTACAAAAATCCACACCATGGACATAAAGCTGCCGAGCACCCCGAACAGTGCGCCATAGACGGTGATGCGCAACGGATGCCAGCGGTCCACAAATATGGACATGCAATACATTGCCGCCATTGAAGCGATTGAACCGATCGCACCGAGTTTTCCGATCTGGTCCAGAGAAAGTCCCATCTCCCGATTAAAAAAAATGCCGAATATGCCGATTGCCCCGGCAAAGGCGCTGAATGAAGCCGAAATAAATCTAAACCAGTAAAGTTTATGCGAAAATGATTCCCTGAAAAAAGTCTTAATTCCTTTCATCCCCCTGCTTGAATTATCACTCTCTCCTTCCGGAGGCGGGTACTCACCCTCCTTGATCATCAGGCAGGCCATCCCGAACCCGACCAAGTACAGAACTGCGGCGCCGATAAAGATTTCCCGCATGTGCGATTCTGCAAATTTAAAAATGAAGAAGTTATACAGCGCTCCGGCGCCAGTGCCGACAATCCTGAGCAATCCAACAAAGCGAGCCAGAAACTGCGGAGGAACCACATCGTTAAACAAATACCAGAATACCGAGCCCACAAACATGTTGAAAAATTGGAACATGATTAGAAAAACAGCGATAAGAACAATCGTAATAGTGGCTGGAGTAAATTGCCGCAAAAACTCAGAATTTCTTTGCAGCGCACCGCAAATATCATCGCCGAGCCCCATCAACGCCAGACTGGCGCAAAGAAACGGCATTGTCCAGATGATGAAGGGGATGCGGCGCCCCCATTTGCTGCGGTAACGGTCGCTTTTAAAGCTGACATACGGGCAGACGGTCATATTCAGAACGCTCGGCGCAGTAGTCAGAATCAATCCCATCAGCCAGTTTGAACACCCCAGGTCTTTCAACTTCAGCGGA
>CAIMFA010000312.1 GCA_903840185.1 uncultured Lentisphaeria bacterium
AGTGGTGAGTAGTGAATGGTTAGTAGTGAAGAAGTGAGTGGTGAGTAGTGAGTGGCGACACTCCTGACTCCTGACTCCTGTGAAGGTTTATGAATTTATGAGATATCTCGAAAAAGCGCTGATTGCCGTAGCGTTGACTTTTACTTTATTTTGCATTAATGGATGGAGCTTTGACAAGGCCGCCTGGTTTGCCGAAAAAAATGGCGCGCCGGCGGAGAAGCTTGGTTCCGCAAATGATTCATCCGCTGCAACGACGCTCTCTCTTCCCGGTTACGCCGTGATCTACAAGGAGAAGGAGCGTCATACTCTGCGTCCGGAAAAAGAAATTTTCCAGAAGAAAACACTTTCTATCGAAGCCAGAATACAGAGTGAAAGCAAAGACCCGGTTTCAGCCGTCATCTTCATCAAAGACAAGGACGGGCTGTGGTTTCAAACGAAACAGGAGTATAAGATCATTCCCGGCGAATGGCAGCGCCTGGAAACAGATATCGCCGGAGGCTCAGCACTGATTCCTGCCGGACACAACGGTGCCTGGGACGGACGTCACCAGGTCGCGATGCTGGCCGCCGGTCTTTCCATTTACGGTAAAACCGCCAGACAGTTCACCATTCAATGCCGGAACCTGGAATTGAGCGGCGTAAGACCGGTGCCGCCGCTGCAGTTGATGGACTGGAAAATGCCGGAAATCTGTGAACGCTATGAAATCATTGAAAGCGATTTCGAACTGTCGCGTGAATACTGCAATCCGTTCGACCCGGATGAAATCAGCGTGGATGTCGAAGCCGTCGCGCCAGGCGGCGAAACGATCCGCTGGCCGGCATTCTACACTCAGGATTTTATCCGGCAGCAGCATTTCACCCGCGAAATCAACATCCCGTCCGGCAAAGCTTACTGGGCGTTCCGGTTCACCCCGGAACGCGCCGGCGAATACCGGCTGCGGCTGGTGATTGAAGACAAATCCGGCAAAACACCGGAACTGCTGGTCAGTCCCTGGAAAAATTTGTCCGTGCAGCCTTCCGGACGCAAAGGCTATGTCCGTCCCAGTCTGCGCGACTCGCGCTATTTTGAATTCACCACCGGGGAATTTTTCTTTCCTGTCGGCATCAACACCCATACCAATATTGACCTGCGCAGTGAAAAACAATTCAAATTCGGACATCTGCCCGACCGCGGCACCTACGACTACGACGAGTATCTGGCGGCCATGGCCCAGGGCGGTGTCAACGCCGTTGAAATCTGGATGGCTTCATGGTCTTTCGCGCTGGAATGGAGCATCTGCCGTCCGTTTTATTACGGGCTGGGACGTTACAATCTGGCCAACGCCTGGCGGCTGGACCATGTAATGAACGACGCCCGCGAAAAAGATATTTACATCCATCTCACGCTGGACAACCACGGAAAAATGTCCGACTACAGCGATCAGGAGTGGGAGGACAATCCGTTCAACATTAAAAATCCGTTTGCTTATTCCAACGGCGGCTTCCTCAAAACGCCGGAAGAGTTTTTCTCCGATCCACAGGCTAAGAAACTGAACCGCCAGCGCAACCGCTATATTGCCGCCAGATGGGGGGCCTATACCAATATCTTCGGCATCGAATTCTGGAGCGAAGGCAATCTGGTCACCAACTTCAAGATCGTCTATGACAACGGCGTGTTTGCCGACTGGCACCGCGACGCCGCCAATGAACTTAAATCAATGGATCAGGGCAGACACATGCTGACCACGCATTACAGCGGAAGCTGCCTTGATCAGTTGAAATACCCCGAAGTGGTCGCCATGCCGGAATTTTCCTATGTGGCCGGTGACGCCTACCGGGATACCAGAATTCATTTTGCCGACCAGATGCGCCAGCAGGCCGCCGCGCTGATGGTTTTCAACCGCCCGGTACTGGCGACTGAATTCGGCGGCACCTGGGCAGGCGGCAAAGCCGAACAGGTCGTCGGCGACATCCATTCCGGCGTATGGAGCGCTTTTTTCAAGGAACAGGCCGGAACCCCTTTCCTCTGGTGGCACGACTTCATCCATATGAAAAATCATTACCGCCCCTACAAAGGCCTGTCGGAATATATCAAAGATATTGATTTGCGCGGTAAAAATATGCAGTTCAAGGAACTGGACGTTATTGATCCCGCCTTCCCTCAACCGGAATACATTCCAAGCCTGCCCGTGACCGACGGATCATACGCGCTGCAATGGAAACTCCGGGATTATTATCTCGCCTATATCAACCGGCTGCGGCTGCCGATGGAGCAATGCTTGACTAATTATTACGGCAGAAAAAATTATTTTGTCGAATGCTTCTCCGCCGGAGATGCGTCGCGCGTTTACGGCTGGGTCTTCTGCCGCCGCTATGTGTTCGACTATCCGGATAAAGAAGATGCGCTGCCTTTCTCAAAAGATCTGCAAATAACTCTCGATTACCCGCTGGTCGCCGGAACTTATTCTTTGAAGTTTTATGATACTCTCACCGGCAAAGCCGTTGCTGAAAGCGATATTCAATTGAACAACGGCCCCGCCGTAATCCGGATTCCGCCGTTCCGGATAGACACCGCGTTCAAGCTTACCCGCCGCTTCTTCTGTTCCAAATATGACCCGGCAGCGAAACTGCCGGTGCCGGCAAAAGGTAAGCGAAAATGAAACTTAAGATATTTATAATCATTTTCCTGCTGCCGCTGTTCAGCGCTCTGGCCGCGGTCCCGGCGTGGACAGTGCCGGACGCGGAATACCGGCTGACGGTTAAAACGGACAATCCCGCTTTGACCGGTTATATTGATCTCAGTCAATATGTTCTGCCGGAAAAGCTGGACAACGGCATTGATGTCAGAGATGAAAAAGGCGGCAGAATTCCATACTTTTTATACAAAAATTTCGGCCTTTTCTTCGGCCCGGCTGCCAAATCGCCGCTGCGCCATATTTACTTCGGCTTCAAGAAACCGGTGGAAGCGCCGCCGTGGCCGAAAGAACTGGGTACAGTTCCGGAAAATTACCGGCTGAGAATCAGAGTATTTCATGCAGGGATACCTTACTTCACCGAACAGCAGTGGTTTGAGCGGCAGCAGATGTATATCAATGAACGGTACAAGCGCGTCTCAAACTGGATGATGGAATATTTAATCAGCCAGAGCTGGGAGCGCTATTACGACCGGTATTTTTATCCCCGGTCAAAAGACGTCAAATCCTACATGAACTATGAGCGCCTGGATAAAGACTGGGATAAACCTTATGACATCGAAGATTATCTGGTCTGGAGAAACCCGTCATCCTACCGGCGCTCGACCGGCTGGGTCGAATATCAATGCAGGCTCAAGGGCGCAGGCTTCATGAAATATGACGATCTCCGCCTGGAATGGGCGGTCAAACGCCTGAAACGGCTCTGGACCAGCCGCGAGAAGGAATTTAAACAGGCGGCAATCAACGCCAAAGGCGCTCCCGAACGGGACATGATCTATATCTTCGAAAAACGGAAACCGGCGGCGGAAAGAGACAACTGGGAACAGACCATGCTGGATAAATCCATATTCGATATGAGGAATAATTTTGCCGCGGGCATCAACGGAACGCTGATGATACCCGCAGACGGGGACTATGAGTTTGCCATCAATACCAGCAGTTCCTCGCTGTTGCTGATAGATGATAAAATCGAGATCAACTGGTACGGCGAACACGAACGCAACCCCGGCTGGGAAAAAACCGTCAAAGTCAACCTGAAAAAAGGACTGCATTCATTTATATTCTATTATCAGAAAAATATCGCCGTAACCTATGCCGTCTGCGCCTGGAAAAAACCGGGTGACCGCGAGTTCACAATCCTCCAGGATGACAACTTCTCGCCCGGCTGGCCCTGCGTGATTGAATCATGCACCGGCAGAAACGGCAAAAATTATCCGCTGGTAATCAAAACCGGTTCATGCATCCTGTACACCGGCAAACGCGAAAAATGTCTCTGGGAAAAATTCACCGTTACCGCTTGCGGCCAGGGCGGCTGTGCCTGGGATGTCAACGGGCAGAGTTTTTCCGGCAAAACCATTGACCTGATTTTCAAGGACGGCGAAGAGGATAAGGTCATGCTTGTTCCAGAAGATAAAAACTGGTCGCCGATGCGTCTGTGCCGCCTTGACGACGGGCGCGAAAAACCATTTTCACGCCCTGATCTGGCGCTGAAACTGTGGACCCCGGATTTTATTTTTGACGATGAAACCCTCGACCTGTTTGTCGAGGTCAATTCGAAGCTGCCTTTTGCCGTGGAATGTTATCTGGACACCGTCGCCTCGCCGGCAAACAGCATGTTCGTCAACGGCCGCGAAAAGATATCCCTGCCGGGCAAACCGGTTTCCGAACAGAACCGCTTCATTCCGGACAGCGTTTCGAAAAAGCAGATCGTGCTGAAAGGTGAAGAACTGAAACAGAAGACTGAAGCCGCGTTCAACCTGAAACTGCCGAATATGCCCTTCGACAGCAAACGGATCAAATTTATCAAAGTGCCGGACCTGCCCCCGATGGTCACCGGAGCGAGTGAGCTGCATGATTCCAGCGGCGATATTATTATCCCCGTCATTCACCGTCCGGAATTGTCTGAAATCAGAAAATGGGAACTTCCGGCAACCGTGATGAACCGCCTCGCCGGAACCTCCAAATTGCTGGTCGTGGCGGATGATTTCGCCTGCGGCAGCAATACCTTCAGCGCCATGCTCCAGGAACTGCTGAGTCAGGAGGAAATCGAACTGGAATTCATCCCCTGGCGCAATTCCGGCAACAACCGTCTGCTGGAGAACTTTGCCTCCACCCTCCCGTTCATCCTGAAATCCGACGCCGATGCCGCCATCATCATTCCCCCGGTGCGCGAGCTGCACGACGGCATTCCGGTCAGAAATCAATACCGCATGCTGGCTGCCATGATCTCCGCCTTCAAAGGCCGTAATCTGATGCTGGCAACCCCCTTCCCGCCGGTCAATCCGACTCCGCAGGAGGAGGAACTGTCTAACGAAGTAAAACGTCTGGCCCGCGAATACGGCGCCGCCGTCCTGGACCTGAATTATTACATCAAAGAAAACAGCGACTGGCAGAAATCCTACCGCACCGTTCCCGAAAATGAAAACTCCCTGGAATTGCTGCCAGTACAGAACATCGAAGGCATCTGCAGAATAATCGCCAAAGAACTGCGGTAGCAGGTAAAATTACAGCACGCTGATTATAGACAAAAAAGCCCGGTGCAAGTCCGGGCGCATTTATGTATTGCTTACGCTTCATGCAACTGTCTTTCGACGGCCTGGGCGATGAATCTTGAACGCTGGTTTTTGTGTCCGGCAAAATCAAAAGCATTATTTTCCACAAAACACACAAAATTCCACAAAATTAGAGAATAAAGAAAAACCATAAGTCAGCTTGCTGATTTATTTTCTGTTTTTCCAACATTCCGGTTTTCTGTGCAAGTTCATTACCGCCATGATTCGGATTTCTTTCTCTGATATGCGATAAAGAATTCCGTAAGGGAACCGGTTTGTTAGGCAGCGTCGCGTTTTGGAATCGAGCGACTCCCATGCAAAAGGGAATTTGCACACTCTCCGTATCGCAGCATATACTTCTTCGGAGAAGCATAAACCCAATCCGGACTGGCAACTTTCATAATATTCTATAGCCGATATCAGTTCATCTTCGGCAGCTTCATGAAAACTGAATTTCACTTGCCAAACCTTGTTCTTATTTTTCTAAAGACTTCTTCTCCTGGAATCAGCTTTGCCTTTCCGGTCTCAATGTCTTTACCTCTTCGTTCGACTTCTTTAGCCCATAACTTATCTATTTCGATTTGCGTTGGCAGATTTGCGCTGTGAAGAAGCTTATCTATAAGAACCATGCGGTCGTCTGCCGGCAGATCCAGAGCCTGTTCATAAATTTTATTCGTCATTGTTGAAGATATCATTGCCGACCTCCGTTTTTTATAAGATACCACTGGTAAATTGATTTTCAATTGTACCGCATTCACCGCACAGGAGTTGTTAAAAAATAAAGTTTACAAGTTTTGTGAAATATCCAGATGTGATTTTGTGGATAAAACTTAAGACCATGTCTCACGCGGACACGCGGAGTATAAAGCATAGGTCAGCGGATGATGGCGTTCTACGCAAACATCCGCTGACTACTGATTTTCCCCTGTGCGCTCTGTACTACTATCCGTCATATTCTTGTTTTTTAGAAAGATTTTCATGCGGTTATTTTCATAATTTTCTAAATCTCAATGTTTAAAATACTCCGCAATACATTGGAGAACTTCCGTCATTTTATCCGTCAATTAAAAGTTCGGGAGGAGGGTCGCGAGGGGGAACCCGGAACTGTCCGGGTTTCCCCTGCAAACAAATAATTGTTTCCCTTACTCGCCTCCGGCGGCCCGCCGGGCGTGATCCAACGTCGAAACGTTGGTCGCCGGAACGGCGAAAATAAAGACGGTCTGCAGGGACGGCTGACCCTACCAGAAATCTGGAATCCCGGTCAGGCGACTGGTGCTCCCGGGTTTAACTTCATTACCTTCATGTACTTCATGGTGAGGTTGTATTTTGTGTTTTTTGTGGATAAAACTTAAAGCCGGTCAGGCGACCGGCGCTCCCGGGTTTAACTTCATTACCTTCATGGTGAAGTGTATTTTTTGTGTTACTCGGCTTTTAATTTGGCGTACAGGTCAACGGCGGAGGCCTGGACTGAAATATACGCTATGGTGCCTTCATACTTCAACGGCAGCGTCAGAGGGTTGCCGAACAGGTCAGCGGCGGCACAGCCGGGGAGATCAGCCGCGACGCGTTCTCCGCGCGCCGAATTTTTGCCGGAAATCACAGCACAGGAGTTTTTGCCGTCACTGAAAATATAGGCGTATAATCCCGGCGCAAGTTCTTTAGTTTTGTCGAACTTTTTATCCTCCAGCCGTTTTGCCATTGCCGAGTGTGCGGCCAGCATCGGATGCGGGTAGCCGTCGGCGCTGGTCAGTACCAGAAATGTCGGCACCGTGGACAAATTATTGTAACTGTGAGCGGTATACAGGAATACTTTGGTCGCGCCGCTGGCGAGAGTGCTCACCACAAAGCGGCAGTTATTGTCTGCATAGCGGATGACATTCTCCTGATTATTCCACGGCACTGTAAATTTGTAGATTCCGGCAAAACGCTGAGTATCGTCGCCGCTGGCGGATCCCTGGCTGGTTCCCTGCCCTTCGGTCATATAAACGGGCTTGTTCAGCCTGCTCTTCTCTTTTTCCAGAATATAACCGATTGAATTAAGATATTCCTGTGTGCAGTAATCGCCGGGATAACCGGTCATCCGGTCGGTATAAGCGTGATAGTCAATAATATCGCAGGCCGCCATGCCGCCTGCATCGTAAACTCCGCGCGTCCAGTTTTTTCCGCCGCTGTTGAAACCGGCGATTTTGACTTCCGGCGCTACGGCTTTTGACGCCTGATAAGCGGTTTTCATCAAAGTAGCGAAATCAGCCTGCGGATTTTTGCTGGTAATGTGACCGTCGGTGCCGGGCTTGGATTTGTCATAAGCCACGCCCCACCAGGCGGCGTTCCACGGTTCGTTCCAGATGAAATATTCGTCGATCACGCCGCGGTAGCGGGAGACCACGGTGGTGACATAATTCGCGAAATCAGCCTGATTTTTCGGCTGAAAATAGTGGTCGTGATATGAAATCCAGCTGCGGCCGGTATCGACCGTGGAGAGATAGCTGGCCCATTTGGGCGCGGTGCCGAGCTGTCCCATGATCTTGATGTTATTCCGGCGGTAAGCCTGAATTGCATCGTCGGCGAATACCCATTTGCCTTTTTCCGGCTCCAGCCAGAACCAGCCGATGTAATTGGTGCCGGCATCATGCAGCCGGGTCCAGTTGACGCCGCCCGCTTTGAGCGCTTTAAGCAACTGCTCCTGCGCGATTACATGGATGCCGAACGGGGAATCCGGGGCGTCTTTGCCCCAGTATACCGGGCTGTCGAGACGGGTCGCCACCAGTTCGTTATACGGAGAAATCAGCGCTCCGTCTTTTTTCACCGACAGCTCAATCCGGAACTGTCCCAGCGGATGGCTGGGGAATACATCGTAATTGATGGATTCGGCGAGATTGCCGGCGTTAAGCCGGACCGGAGGCAGTTCTTTGCTTTCGCCGTAGAGATTGACTATTTTTATATTGAGCTCGCCGCCGTCAGCATCGCCTGACACCAGATAGTTGACCAGCGGTTTTTCGTCAACAAACTGAATGCGCGAATCAGCGGTGGCCGAAGGCGGAAAAGTCATCGCTACTTCGCATTTTCCAGCCGGAATATATGCCGCGGTTTTATCTCCGGCGCAAGCGCGCAAGGCATCCAGATACAGGGTTCCAGTGCCTTCCAGGCGCAAACTGAAGCTCCAGGCTTCCGGATCAGGGGTGAAGATAATCGCGTCGCGTTGCCAGCTGCCGTTGACATTTAATTTTTTGGACTTGATCACGCGTCCTTTGCAGATCACACTGGCCTGCCAGCTGCCTTCGCCTTTGACGGCAAAAGATATCTGGTTCGTCTGACCGGGATCGCTGACGTTGAACGGTTCCGAAAACAGCGCAAATTTTCCGGCCTTGCCGGTAATCTTCAGCGGCGCACAACCGGACGGGCCCGCCTGGGTAGTATCCGCGACGGCGCTGCCGTCAAAAAGTTCGCGGTCAATATTCCATCCGCTCTGCAAGCCCAGCGGCAGACGGCTGTTGCGGAAAAAATTCTTAACGCCGGCATCAGGGCGCGAAATTGCAGCGGCGACTTTGACCAGGGAACTCTCTTCCACTTTTACATAAGCAAGATCAAAAACATCGGGATCGGAACAGTACAGGAAGAGGCCGATCGGCTTGTCCACGACATGGGTCACCTTAAAAACAAACTCTTTCTGCTGCCACTCGCCGGCGGTATTAACCATGGTACCCCACAGCGAGGCATAAGGTATGCCGATTTCCCGGAAAGCAATCCGGACAGCATCGGAATCGCTGGTACGGATGCGAATGGTCACGCAATAAGTTTTTCCAGTCTTCACGCCGGGCAGCGGAACGCAGAATTGCGCGCCTGCACTTGGAATCTTCTCGATATTGAAACGCAGAAATTTTACATCGCCTTCAACAACAGGAACAGTCGTGGCTCTTACCTCAGTCCAGCCGGTGAAATTTTCGCTCCAGCCTTCCGGCAGCACACCTTTAAAATATCCTTTGCCCTTAACTTCCCGTGGCTGTCCTGGCAGACTGGCGAAATTGGATTCCAGCAGAACCGTTGACAGTGCGGAGTCTTTGGCTTTATCCGCGCCATGAGTGAAGAGAGAGCTCAATACAAGCATACCGGACATCACAACTTTTTTCCAGTTCGTCATTATTTCCCTCATAATAGTTAATTATTTATTAATGAACATGTTGCAGTAAAATAACGAATACGGTGTAAATTGCTTAAATTCATATTGCCAGCGGCTGATAGTGAGTTACTGTATATCCAGTAAGGCCTCTTGCAAATTTTATTTTGCAAGAGGTCAATAAATCTTGCGGCGGAACAGAAAATGAATCGCCGCCATGTCAGGCGGCGTGATGTCGATACTGACAGAAGATTCAAGTTTAATCACCCTTGACTCTGGTCCACATGCCGCCAGGAGTCCAGAAGTAACCATTCTGACCTCCCATCGCCCAGGCGAAACTGTCTTTGTTCATGGTTTGTATGACTTTCAGCGAGGCGGCATGGCCATCCATCAGTTGATAATTAGTGACCTTGCCATTGTCATGAATTCCCCAGCATTTCATCGGATCACCCCAATTGCCGCCGGTCACAGAGGCCGGGCAGTCAATGACCTGGCTGCCGTTGATTCCGAACCGGTTCAAAGCCAAACCGGCGGCATCCACATTCTGGCACTCGGTTACGCCAATGGTCCCGGACGGATCTTTCAGACGGTTGAGTTTGACCGACCATGTTTCGTCCCAGACAACACCAAAACAAGTGTTATGACCGCCGGAATCAGGAATGTACCCCGGGATTCCGCCTGTTCCCCATTGATTATAAGCGCTATGCCCACGGTTCAACGAATAGGAACGCAGCTTAAACCCGGCCCCCGGCTGCCGCGCATCGGACGGACAGGCAAATAATTTGTTGTTCAGATTTACATAATCACTTTGTTTTTTACCGCCAAGCAGAAGTACGTCATAAGGCATATCAGTCCCGGTGTAGTCTTTCCGGCTGGGGATCACCATATATTCCAGGTTATCGTTGGCATATACAAATACCATGGTACCGATTTGTTTGAGGTTATTGAGGCAGGATGATCTTTTGGCGGTTTCCCGCGCCTTGTTCAAAGCCGGAAGCAGCATTGAGGCTAAAATTGCGATAATAGCTATAACGACGAGGAGCTCAATGAGCGTAAAAACATTTCTTTTCATTATCTGAATCTCCTTTATTTGAATACGGCGACTTACACAACCTAGCTATCTAGGTATATTATAATAGATAAAATCAAATAATGCAATAGTTTAATGTCCATGACTAATAAGAAAAAATGAAAAATAAATTTTAAAGAGCACAAAACCAGCGATTGCGGAGTATTTCAATTATATCCAGACTTTGTAAATATCCCGCAATGAATAGCGCTCCGCTTCGAGAAATCTTCGAAATTGAGTTTTGATTTTTCCGACCACACGATTTCGGCAAAAGCCAGCAGTCGCGGAAAGACTTTACGGAAAACCTTTTCCTGCGGCACTAACTCTGTCCACAGGCAGGCTTCAGACCCCAGTACCAGCTTTTCCTGTTCCGGAGACAGCCCGGCAGGCACCGGATCAAACGCATAAACCTTTTCAATGGGCAAATCGATCATCCATTGGTATTTATCTTCATCAGCATTCTGCGGATAATCGAAATACACTCCCCGATGATAAGAATTAATTGTCTTAAAACCTTTAACCGCGGCGTTGTAAGATTCATTGCCATTGTCATTATCGGACCACCCTTGAACAATCTGACCGGCCGGGATGCCCAGCGCAAGTTTATCCGCCCATGCAATTGATATCTTATCCATGGAATGAACATATTCCGCCATTTTTTTCATAAAGTCTTTCTGGAGCAGCGCCGTGTTTTCCAGTCCATTTTTTATCATGGCGGCTTTGCAGTATTTGCAGGATTTCCAATTGGCATCGGAAGCCTCGTCGCCGCCAAGATGGATATACGGAGCAGGGAAAATGGTTGCTATCTCCCGGATTATCTCTTTGTGAAACTTTGCCGTCGCCGCCCGGCCGAGGCAATATTCATTAACCACGGCGTTATCTGAAATGCCATGGCATTTCAATTGCGGTTTTATGGTTAGCGCCGCCCGGCTGTGTCCGGGCATCTCCAGTTCCGGATACACTACAATGTGGCGCTCAGCCGCATACTGTACCACGTCACGCATCTGCTTCACCGTATAACAGCCCTTTTCAGTGGAAATACCGCTGATAAAATCTGCAAGCCCGGGATATTTTTCTGATTTGAACCGCCAGGACTGACCATCGATGAAATGCCAGTGCAGACGGTTGATTTTATAAAACGCAAGCGCGTCGATGAGTTTTTTTATGGTCGCAATATCCTGAAAATGCCGTGAACTGTCCAGCATGAACCCGCGCCATTCGAAACGAGGAGCATCTTCGATTTCCAGGCACGGCAAATTGACACAGGATGCGGCCGAAGCCGGACAGCTCATGATAATCTGCATGAGCGTCTGAATTCCGTAAAAAATACCCGCCGCTGCCGGCGCTTTTATGAAAATCGCCGAAGGAGTGATTTTAAGCTCATAGCTTTCCCGGTTAATGTCGCCGTCTGAAGAGGACAATTCAAGTTTAATAATATTTCCGATACCGGCTGATGAACTTTTTCTGCTGACCGCGATGCCGGTCATTTCTTTGAGGAATTTGCGGAACTGGTTTGCGGACGTATCCAGTACACGGTTATTCCTGATCCGTGAATTTGAATCCAGGGCAAAAAAGCCTTTTGTCAACCGCATTTTTTTTGGAGCGGGAATTATGCTGATATTAGTATTGTTCACAACAATCATCTCCTGTGTCGCAATCTATGTTAAATTTACAACTTTTTTAAAGTATAGATATAGCATTCCTGCCGCTTGCTGAAATACCGGCTTATTTATTAATTTGCAGACGGCTGAACATTAAAAACCACTTTCTTATCCAGCTGGCGCAGAATTGCGGACTTATCCGCTCCGTAATAAATATACTGCTCGATCAGAGCGGCAAGCGTTGCCACGGTATATGGCGGAAAAAGATTGTTTGATATAACAATGTCGGTCTGCCGGGGAATGAACGCGGCAAAATCGGGGCGGTCGTTCCAGACATACTCATCCGGAGCAACATCTTTCCGGACGGAAAGCATACCGGTCAAATTGCAGAAATCCAGTTGAAACAGCTTGGAGGTCAGCGTTTTCAGTACTTCCCAGATGCGGTTGCGCTCGTCATTGTCCAGATTATGGTGCATGAATGTCTGAAGGCAGTTTGTGCCGACCAAACAAATTTTCCGGCCGTTAAACTGATATGGCTTGATGAGAAAATTTTTAACCTGGAAATCTCGTCTAGTTCTGTGCTGGGTGGCTATCCAGGTACAGGCTCCAAGTTCAAATATCGCATTATTGCTCTTGAATGATGAATTAACTGTATTTCCTCTAAGCGAGGCGATAATATCCAGTAATCTGGACCCGCCGGCAGTATCAAACAGCGGGGCATGATATATGGCTTCCGGAGATTTTCGCTCGTTGATCAGCAGATTTGCCAGCAATGGCTGGAAATATGAGAACCACCATGGATACTGCTGGTCACAATACATTCCCGCGGGAGCGATGCCGGTTGATTTTTTGTCATATTGTTCTAAAAAGTCATTCCACCAGGAAAAATCCCCTGTTAAGTCATCCGGCGAATATCCCGATGGTTCCAGCAGATCAAGATTAATTCCGAACTGGGTGCATCCGGCATAAAATGGAAAGTAAAAGGCGGTGTCAATATTCATCTCCGGAATATTGAATTCACTTAACTGCTTATGGAAGCCGTTAAAAAATTCAAAACTGGTCAATCCGGGAATGGCGTAGGGCGAGTTAAATACAGCATCAACCATAATGGCATGGGTTTCATTATCCGGCGGCTTAATACCGTAACGCTGCGTTTCATGCAGCTTAATCTCGACCCGCAGCGACGGATCCAGATGTCTGGCGAAAAGCTCCTGAAGAGTTGCAAAATCCAGAGTGGACGACTGGATATAAAAAGCCAGTTTCAAGGTTTTTGGCGTTGCGACATAACAGCCTTTGCCGTTGATGATATCCACAGTTTTTTCCGACTGCAAACGATGCATGGCATTCTGCACCGTGGCATAACTGTAGCCAAAATGACTCTGCAATTCAGAATATGAAGGCAGGCGCGCTCCCGGCGGCAGATTCCCTTTCAAGGTTTCCCGCTCAATATAACTGCGAATTTTATCTACTGCTTTTGCCATAATTTGCACACCTAGATATATAGCATATATAGTATAGTCAATAAAAATCCATAATGCAAATTTTCTCTGTGGAAAAATCCCCAGGTACTATTTATCGATGTTTTCGTTCTCCACCCTAAATACTGCTTTATTCATGGTGTTTTGCAGAAATAATATGCCGGATAAATACATTTAAAATGTTAATTTACAGAAACTAACAAAAAAGGTGTTTGACAAATTCACCATAAGTAGATGGACAATGGAATGTGGAATGTGGAATGTGGAATGTGGAATGTGGAAAATTGAAAGTAGAAAATTGAAAGTAGAAAATTGAAAGTAGAAAATGGGAAAAAATGAAAACCGCTTTGTTCAACGGCTATCTAAAACCTCGGAGTGGTTGTCCAGAATGAGCGTAGCAGGTGTCCAAAATGAGCGTGGCAGGTGTCCAAAATGTGGGAACAACGGACAAAACGGACAAAACGGACTGGGGAGAAGGCCAAGACGCCCATAGGCCCCATGAAAACGCTATGCAGAACCGGTGTCCAAAATGAGCTTACCCGGTGTCCAAAATGGGAAGCCCGCTTCGCGGGAGTGGAAAGAGGAAAAGGCAGTTTGCCGATGCAGTCCATGGTGTCCATATTGTCCTTAAAGTCCATAGTCCGGCTACCGAAAAACCGGAATGTGACCAGTGTATGAGAAGTATGGGAATAATGTGAAGTATGGGAAATGAAAAACGCTGTGCAGGACAGGTGTCCAAAATGAGTTTAACAGGTGTCCAAAATGTTTCATGAGGCCCATGAGACCCATAGGCCTCATAAGCCCCGTATTGATTCAGTTCTTTTTCAGGAAGGCGTCAACCGTTTCGGCAATTTTTCTGCCTGCTGCGATGGCGCGGACTACCAGAGAGGGGCCTACGGCAATATCGCCGGCGGCAAAAACACCCTGTTCCGAAGTCTGCCCGTCCTGATCGACGGCAACGTTGCCTCTGGCGTCCAGCTTTACGCCGAACTGCTCGATGGCGCCGAATTTCTGCGGACCGGTGAAGCCCATTGCCAGCAATACCATATCGGTATCCAGCGAAAATTCCGAACCGGGGATTTCTTTCATTTTGGACGGACGACCAAGTTTGTCGTTTTCCCATTCGACTTTCACCAGATTCAGTTTTTTAATATTGCCGCTGCCGGAGAAGCTTTTGGTCAGCACGCTCCACATCCGTCCGCAACCCTCTTTGTGGCTGCTGGAGGTGCGCAGCTGATAGGGCCATTGCGGCCAGGGGGTGGATTCATGACGTTCTTCCGGCGGCTGGGGCATGATCTCGATCTGGGTAACGCATTTGGCCCCCTGCCGCAAGGCAGTGCCGACACAGTCGGAACCGGTATCGCCGCCGCCGATGACAACGACTTTTTTGCCTTCAGCCAGAATGTCCTGCCCTTTGACCGGTTCGCCGGCAACGCGGCAGTTCTGCTGGTGCAGATAGTCCATCGAGAAATGGATGCCTTCAAGTTCCCGTCCCGGAACCGGGAGGTCGCGCGGAGTTTTCGCGCCATTGCAGAGGCAGACGGCATCAAAGCGGCTTTTAAGATAGCTGCCGGCAATATCTTTGCCGATCTCGACGCCGGTTTCAAAGCATACGCCTTCCGCCGTCATCAGGTCAACCCGGCGCTGAACGACGGCTTTGGACAATTTGAAATCCGGAATACCGTAGCGGAGCAGGCCGCCCGCATATTGATCTCTTTCAAAAACTGTAACGGAATGGCCTTTTTTATTAAGGATATCGGCAGCCGCCAGTCCGGCCGGGCCGGAGCCGACGACCGCGATCTTTTTATCGGTCCGCATCACGGGGACGGACGGCGTTATCGCGCCTTCCGCAAATCCTTTTTCGACCAGCCACAATTCCAGCTGGCGGACGGAGACCGGGCCGCCGTTGATGCCGACGGTACAGGAAGTTTCACAGAGCGCGGGGCAGATTCTGCCGGTAAACTCCGGGAAATTGCTGGTGGAAAGCAGAATCTTCAGAGCATCCCGCCATTGTCCGCTGTAAATAAGTTCATTCATTTCCGGAATAACGTTGGCCAGCGGACAGCCGCAGCCGTGACAGAACGGAATACCGCAGTTCATGCAGCGCGCGGACTGCAATTTGACCTGCTCGTCGGTCAGGCGGATTTCCACTTCATTAAAATCTTTGAGCCGTTCTTCGACAACCCGGTATTCCGGATCCTGCCGCTGTATCTCAATAAAACCTTTTGGCTTTCCCATACATCACCTCGATATCAGTTAATTGTTTTCAATTTTACGTTCAATCTGTTCGTCTTCCTTGAGCATCTGTCCCAGCGCTTTCCGGTAGTCGATCGGGAATACCTTGACGAATGCGGGGAGACAGTCCTCCCATCCGTCCAGGATCGCTTGGGCTTTCTGACTGCCGGTGGCGGCAAGATGTTCAGAGATCAGCGCCTTCAGTTCAGCGACGTCCGCCGGCAGCACGACCGGTTCCAGGTCAACCATATTGAGATTGCATTTCTGGTCGAAATCGTTGTTTTCATCATAGACGTAGGCGATACCGCCGCTCATCCCGGCGGCAAAGTTGACGCCGACATTACCCAGAACAACAACACGTCCGCCGGTCATATATTCGCAGCAATGATCGCCGACGCCTTCAACCACCGTGACCGCGCCGCTGTTGCGGATGGCGAAACGTTCGCCGGCCTGACCGTTGATAAACAGTTTGCCGCCGGTCGCGCCGTAGAGCAGGACGTTGCCGGTAATGGTATTTTCTTCGGGCTGGAAATCAATCTTTTCAGGAGGACGGACGATGATTTTGCCGCCGGAAAGCCCCTTGCCGACATAGTCGTTGGCTTCGCCGATGAGCGTAAAAGTCACGCCGTGCGCCAGAAATGCGCCGAAACTCTGCCCGGCACAACCCCGGAAAGTGATATTGACGGTATCTTCCGGCAGTCCGGCATTGCCGTATTTGACGGCGATCAGGCTGGACATCATCGTGCCGACAGTACGGTCGACATTGCAGATTTTCTCTTCAAATTTAACCGGAGTCTGCTTTTCAAGCGCGCCCTGGATTTTCGGAATCAGCTTGTGGTCATAGGCTTTGTCAATACCGTGATCCTGCGCCTTCAGGCAGCGTACCGGCAGGCTGGAATCCCAGGAACGCTCAAATATCTTCGAGAAATCGAGGTTCTTGGCTTTCCAGAAGTTAATCGCTTCGTTAACTTCCAGCATGTCGGAACGTCCGACCGCCTCTTCCAGCGACCTGAAGCCAAGCATCGCCAGATATTCGCGCACTTCCTCCGCGATGAACAGCAGGAAGTTCTGCACATGTTCGGGTTTGCCGCGGAACAGCTTGCGCAGTTCCGGATCCTGGGTGGCGACACCCACCGGACAGGTATTGGAGTGGCATTTGCGCATCATCACGCAGCCGATGGAGACCAGCACCGTGGTGGCGAAGCCGAATTCCTCAGCTCCCAGCAGGGCGCCGATGATTACGTCGCGCCCGGTTTTGAGCTGGCCGTCAACCTGGACCCGGATGCGGTCGCGGAGGTTGTTGAGCACCAGCGTCTGCTGAGTTTCAGCCAGGCCGAGCTCCCACGGCAGGCCGGCATGTTTGATCGAGGTGAGCGGGGAAGCGCCGGTGCCGCCGTCGTGGCCGCTGATCAGCACCATGTCGGCATGACCTTTGGCAACCCCGGCCGCCACTGTTCCCACGCCGACTTCAGAAACCAGTTTAACCGAAATTCTGGCGGCGGTATTGGCATTTTTCAGGTCATAGATCAACTGCGCCAGGTCTTCGATCGAGTAGATGTCGTGGTGAGGAGGAGGCGAAATCAAGGTGACGCCGGGCATCGAATGCCTGACTTTGGCGATTACTTTATTGACCTTATGGCCAGGCAGCTGGCCGCCTTCGCCGGGCTTGGCGCCCTGGGCGACTTTGATCTGGAGTTCGCGGGCATTGACCAGATATTCACCGGTAACGCCGAACCTGCCGCTGGCGACCTGTTTGATGGCGCTGCAGAGGCTGTCATTGTTCGCCAGGGGTTTGTATCTTTCCGGGTCTTCGCCGCCCTCCCCGCTGTTGCTCATGGCACCGAGACGGTTCATGGCGATGGCGATAGTTTCATGGGCTTCCTTGCTGATCGAGCCGAAAGACATGGCGCCGGAGACAAACCGCCGGACGATCTGAGCCGCGGATTCGACTTCCTCCAGCGGGATAGAATTGGCTTTTTTGAACTTGAACAAACCGCGCAGCGTACACAGGTGTTTTTCCTGCCGGTTGATGTATTCCGCGTATTCCCGGTATTTCTGCCGGTCGTTGCCGCGCACCGCCTGCTGGAATGTGGAGATAGTTTCCGGCGTCCAGAGATGCGCTTCGCCATTCTGGCGGTAGTGATAGCTGCCGCCTGCGTCGAGGATTTCCAGTGTGCCCGGTTCCGGCTTGAACGCCTTCAGGTAGCGGGCATGAGCCTCCATGGCAATTTCTTCATAGCTGATGCCGCCGATGCGCGAAGCGGTGCCGGTAAAGATGTCATTTATCATCTTCTCATCAAGCCCGACCGCTTCAAATACTTGCGCGCCGCGGTAGCTCCGCAGCGTCGAGATTCCCATTTTCGACATGACCTTGAGAATACCTTTGCAGACCGCGCCGATATAGTTTTCTATCGCGGTTGTGGTATCCACTTTTTCCAGCTGGTCGTCCTCGACCAGCTTGGTCACGGTTTCCAGCGCCAGATAGGGGTTGATCGCAGTAGTGCCGTATCCCAGCAGCAGAACGTAATGCATGATTTCACTGGCTTCGCCGGTTTCCAGCACCAGGCCGGCGCTGGTGCGGAGTCCGCACTTGCTCAGATGCCGGTTGACGGCGGCGACGGCCATCAGCGCCGGAATCGGCGCTTGTCCTTCGCCAAGCCCTCTGTCGCTGAGGATGATCACGCTCTTGCCGCATCTGACGGCATCTTCAGCTTTGCGGGCAAGCTCTTCTATCGCGGGCCTCAACCCTCTGCCGTTATTGCCGGAGTAAAATCCCATCCGGAGCGTGGCCGCCTGGAATGACGGAACCTGAGAAGAGCGCAGACGCTCCAGGTCTTCATTCGTCAGGATCGGATTTTTCAGCTTGACCAGATGAGCATGGTGCGGTTTCTCATCGAGAATATTGCCCTGGTTGCCGATATAAGTCATCAGGCTCATGACCAGTTCCTCGCGGATCGGGTCAATCGCCGGATTGGTAACCTGTGCGAACAGCTGCTTGAAATAGTTGAACAGCAGCTGCGGTTTTTCCGAAAGCACCGCCAGCGCGGCGTCATTGCCCATCGAACCGGTCGGTTCGTGTCCGGTCATAGCCATCGGCTTGATGATCATATTGATATCTTCGCGGGTATAGCCGAAAAGCATCTGCTGCCTGGTGATATCTTTGCTGACAACCGTGGGAACGACCGAGTCAAACAGTCCGTGCAGCGAAATCTTGTTCTCCTCAACCCAGCGGCGGTATGGCTGGCTTCTGGAAACCAGATTCTTGATTTCCGCATCAAACATCACCCGCTTTCTGCGCAGGTCAACGTAGATCATCTGGCCGGCGCCGAGACGGCCCTTCTTCACCACGTTCTCAGCCGGAATATCCAGTACGCCGGTTTCCGATGCAAGTACGATAAAGTTGTCTTTAGTAATAGTATAGCGGGCCGGGCGCAGACCGTTGCGGTCAAGCATTGCGCCTACGGCTTTGCCGTTGGAGAACGCGAGCGCGGCCGGGCCGTCCCACGGTTCCATCAGGCCGGAATGGTATTCGAAGAAGCCGCGAAGGTCGTGCCCGAGGTGGTAATCTTTGCCCCATGCCTGCGGAACCAGCATCATCATCGAGTGCGGCAGGCTTCTACCGGCGTTCACAAATACTTCCAGGGCGTTATCGAGGCAGGCGGAATCGCTTTGCCCCTCCTGAACTATCGGCAGCAGTTTTTTAATATCTCTGCCGAAAAGGTCGGATTCAAACGAATTTTCCCTGGCTTTCATCTGGTTGATGTTGCCGCGCAGGGTGTTGATCTCGCCATTGTGCGCCAGAAAGCGGAACGGCTGCGCCAGCGGCCAGGTCGGGAAAGTGTTGGTACTGTAACGCTGATGCACAATCGCCAGCGCACTTTTAAAGTCTTTGCAGGTCAGGTCAGGAAAGAATTTCGGCACTTGAGGGGCCATCAGCAGACCTTTGTAGATGATAACCCGGCAGGAAAGGCTGACTACATAAAAACGGTCACCCGCGCCGGTTTTCACCTCAACCGTCTTTTCAATCATTCTGCGGATAACATAAAGTTTGCGTTCAAACGTGACATCATCTCTGTCTTCTTTACTGGCGGCAACAAAGAATTGCTTGATCTCCGGACGGCTGTCGCGGGCAATCCTGCCAAGAGATTTTTCATCGACCGGAACGTCTCTCCAGCCGAGAAAGAGGCGGTCTTCTTCAGAAACAGTATCGCAGATTATATCCATACAGTTTTTGCGCATGGTCTCATCCTGAGGCAGAAAAACCATGCCAACCGCATATTCACCGGCAGGCGGCAGCTCAAAATTCAAACCGGCTCCACGGAAAAATTCATCCGGGATCTGCAGCAGAATGCCTGCACCGTCACCGGTATCAGGATCGCCGCCTGCGGCACCGCGATGCAGCAGCCGTTTCAGGACTTCTATTCCATGCTCTACAATTTTATGAGATTTTTTTCCATCAATATTGGCGACAAAACCCACCCCGCAAGCGTCGTGTTCGTTTTTGAAATCATACAACCCGCGCTGGTCCGGATGATAACTGCTTTGTTGGCCCGTTTGGTCCATTTTTCCTGTCTCCTTAGATATGTAAATCTTATTTAAAATTCCAATAATCACAGTTTATATTAACATTTTTCATGCCATAATATTATATTATCGCATAAATAATTAATTACAAAACAATTACAGCTTTTATTTAAACTATTACACATCAAAAATACCTACAATTTTGTAATACAATTTTGTAATCGTTACATTTTTGTAAGCAAAAGAACAAAAAAACAGACCGGTCGCGGAGACGAAAAAGCCCGGTTTAAAAACCGGGCTTATGGATTCCTTGACAATACAAGGAATGTGGTTATTTTTTGCGTTTCGGCAGCGGATTCTGGCGATGCGCCTCGTCCATGACGTAGATCTGGCGGCGAACCTGCTCATGTTTGATTTCCGGCTCCGCGCCGTTAACCAGAACTTGATACAGGTCGTTGTACAGAGCTTTTACCATACTGCTGAAACCGGTACTATTGGAATTAGTATCTGTGTATTCCCATGATTCATTGATCCAGGGAAGTGTTTCGCCGCAATAACCGCGGTTCAGACTCCAGGGTTCCCACATTTTCTGCTGGGGGGCTTCCGCCGGATTGAAATATTTCCATTTCAGTCCGCTCGGTCCGCCGGTAAGGCCGCCAAGGGTACCGCTGATATTGTACATATCGCCTTGCGGATAGGCCTGGAAAGAATTCAGCACCACCTCAATAGTCGGCTTGTTCTTTCCGTGCATGGTCAGCGTGCAGAAATTTTCGGCGTCGCCTTTGAAGGGGACATGATTGGCGTACATTTTGCAGAATACTTCCGGATAGCCCTCGCCGAACAGGACGATTGCCTGGTCAACCGGATGCGGTCCGGTATTCAGCAGATTGCCGCCAAGTTGATCCTGCAAGGTCTGCCAGTCCCAGCGGCGGGCAAAACCGCTCCAGTTGGAACGGATAAAGACGATTTCCCCCAGGACGCCTGAATCAATAATCTGGCGCATTTTCTGAAAGAACGGATAAAAACGGGAATTCTGGAAGGGATAAAAAACCTTTTTGGCTTTTTTCGCCGCGGCGACAATCTGGTCAAACTGCTCCACAGTGCGGGCCGAGGGCTTTTCGCTGAGGAGATTGTACCCTTTCTTCAGGCCGGCCAGAGATGCCTCCACATGGAAACGGCTCGGGGTGGCATTGACAAACAGGTCAAAACCGCCTGCATCAAGCATTTCCTGATAATCATTATATACTTTACAGCCAAATTCCTTGACCGCATCCTCGCGCCGTTCCGGAAGATTATCGGCAACGGCAACGATCTTGTACTTCTCATCGTTTTTCAGCCAATTGGCATGAATGCCGTAACCGCTGCGTCCAAAACCGGCAATCCCGACTTTGATGACTTTGTTACTCATGATCGATACACCTTAATTTGTTAAACACATTTTAAACCGATTTTTAATTTTATATATTTTAAAACCGGTTCAATACTATAATTTTACCCTGCAAATCCGATTAAGTCAATTAAAAATTGTAATAATTTGGTATTTTTTTATAAAAAAAATGAAATTACAAACTTACGGATATTATTAAGGAAATGCCATTAATTTACGAATTTGCGTGATTTGCCTGTTGACAAAACCTCACCTTTCTGGTATAATTAAAAAAGAACCAGAACGAATATATGGGAATCAGGCGTATGTTAAAAACTGGCAAAAAACCACCGGCCCACATCTATGCAAGGCAGCAATTGCTGAATCGCATGGCCGCTCTTTCCACCAGCGGGGTTAACAGCCTGCCACCGGAACGAGAGCTCTGCGCGGAGTTCGGGGTCAGCCTGAATACCGTCAAAAAAGCCATCAGGCAGCTAACTATCGAGGGCCGACTGGCCAGTGTTGCGCGAAAAGGGCATTTCATACGTGCGGTGGCAGCTGAAACTAATATTGGAATCGTTATCGGCGAAGGCAGCATATCAACTTTCCTCAGAGAACCATGCGTGCTTGGCGGTATTATAGATGTATTGACCAGACGCAATTGTTTTGTGCGCATAATCCAGCTTTCCAAACCGAAAGAAGCTTCCGATGTATTCAATCAGTACAAAATCGACGGCTGCATCTGGTATCTGCCTCACGCATTACTGTTTCCAAAAATATCAAAGATCATTGAAAGTTGTAAAATCCCGATAGTGGTTCCTTTCATGACCTATACGCCTGCCGATGTGGCAAAACTTCCACCGAACCATTTCACAAATGATTTCGTTTCGACAGGGCGGGTAAGAGCAGAGTATCTGATAAGCCGCGGGCATCGCAACATTGTACATTGCGCAGGCTCAAACTCAGGAACCGGCGAGGGTTTTGCCGCGGCGCTTAATAACGCCGGCCTTGTCCCGAATCCGGATTGGATTCTTCCAACCATCGATGAAATTCCAGAACGGCTGCCCGGCATCCTGGATACCGGCAAAGTTACCGCGATCATCTCGGAAGGAGGACTTGCCAGATTTGAGTCAGTTTTCCGTATCCTCAACGGACACCCATGGAGTAAAAAAGGTGAGCTGCTGGTTGATTTTATTGGCGGCGGATTTGCGGAATTGCGGAAAAACTATCCCGGAGTAAATATATCTGCCGTAAATTCCTATCCAGCCCGGGATGTTGGCAGAGCGGCCGCGGAGGCGCTGGTGGATGCGGTCAAGGATGGTGTTCCTATCCGGTCGATGCAATTCTCTTCTCAAATAAACGGGCCGGAGTGGACACCATACTATGAACGGATAAGTTTGTAATAATATCAACAAGGACGCTACGCAAATAAAAACTAAACGCAAACAAAGCATAAGGAGACAGGACAAATGAAAATTCAACAAAAACAAAAATTCACACTCATTGAACTCCTGATTGTGATCGCTATTATCGCAATTCTATCCGCAATGCTGCTGCCGGCACTGAATAAAGCACGGGAAACCGCTAAAAGTACTACCTGTCTTAACAATCTGAAACAATCCGGAACCGGACTGTTATATTATGCCGCAGACTATAACGACTGGGTGATTGCCGGAGAGCAATCCTCTGCTCTTGTACGCTCCAATATGAGAACTCTCGCGGACATGCTCATGAGAAACAAATATATTCCCTATATAGTAAAAATGGATGGATCGGGCGGGGGAGGCTACTCTGCTGTCCCGTTTCCAAATGTTTTCTCCTGTCCTAGCCAGCCTCCGCCGCAGACATATAAATCCGCAGGAACTGTCTGGCCTCAGGCCGGATGCAGCGCGAACACCGGGATATCATTCGGACTGAGAACTATATACAGTGCATTCTTTTATCCAAAAGAACAGCTGGATAAAAGCCAGACCCGGTATATGCCTAAATGTTCCACGATATATACCGGGGCGCCATATATGGTCGACACGGTTATGGATCTCAACGATGCAGGCGGAAGTTATGCAGGCAGGGGGCAGTGTCCAAACTGGTATCCTTCCGGATACAATGGCGGAATACATTTGCGTCACTCTAAAAAGGGCAACGCCTGGTTTTCCGACGGCCATGCTGCAAGTTTGAAAGCCACGGAAGTAATGGCAATCAAACTGCCCGGCAACGGAGTAATCACCAATACAGATCG
>CAIMFA010000313.1 GCA_903840185.1 uncultured Lentisphaeria bacterium
GCGTAGGGTTCGAGAGCGACGATGCCGAATGTCTGTCCGGCTTCAGGAAAGGAAATTTCAAAATAACCGCGGGGAAACACATGGTTGACGGTTACAGTGGAGCCGGGTTCCAGTATAATTTTTCCATCTTTGAGCTTTTGTCCGCTGTAATCACTTATAACGTATGGAACCTGTCCGGCCGCGCCGGGCGTTTTCGCCTGCCAGCGCAAAGTTGACTGCTGATTCGGGGTGACAAAAAACATAGTCAAATCAACCGGTTCAAGCCCGGCAGTCACGGCACCGGTTTCAGCGGAATACGCCAGACCGGTCATGAACATGCAGCACAACGAAAATACGGCAATAATATTATTTTTCATAAAGTTCCTTTCAGTAACAAATCCGAAATCCTGCTAGTCTATGTTAAATTTTCAGCAGTGCAGAGTATATTATCCTAAAAAAGCAGTCGAGCCAGTGCGCCGTGGATGTGCTGTGATTTTGAGCGCCGCTGTGGTAACCACTGCAAGTTCAAAATCACGGTGCAGACATGATGCAATGGCCGACCCGGAGGGTTGAATACTGGATTTCCGGTAATTCATTGTTATTAACTTCTTGTTAAATTATTTTGTGGCATAAAATTTTTATTTTAAACAACATAAAATTAAAGTCAACTGCTTTTTTAGGATTATGGTTTCAGGATGGCCCAGCCGAATTCATCCGGATTTTTGGTAAAACCGATGCCGCTTTTCCATTCGATCCAGCGGACCCGGCCTCTGCCGTCATTCTCGTTGATCAGGAAGTTAAAACGGAAGAACGTGCCCGTCTTGTCCGGAATTTCGAGATTCTTTAGCGGAAGCAGGACTTCGTAACATGTCACGCCGCCTGCATGGTTCACGCTGACCGGTACCTTCCACTCGCCGCGGAGAGCAGGATCAGGGGAAATATGGGCGTAGACCGCGCCTTTGCCGTCTTTTCCGGAGATCGTCAGTTCCGTGAATTTTCCGTCGATGGTGGCAAATCCTGCCTGCACACTGTCATCGCGCCACGCATCCGCGGGTGAACTGTTCATTATATGCTTGTCATCCGTCACCCGGATGTCGAGTTTAAGATTGCCGTTTTCATGGCTCATCATGAAGACGCAGGACAGATCTTTGGGGCCCATCCAGCGCGGAATATTCGGATCAAAACTCATTTCATGCACTTTGTCAAGGGTGTCGAGAACTATCCGTTCCGTCGGCTTGCTGCCGGAAACGACCGGATAGGAGACGCTGACAGTCGCCGGAACAACCAGCTCAAGCTGCTCACTGCCTGATTCAATTTTAACCTTCTGTTCAGAGGTAAAAGTTCCATTCTCCGCATCACCGGGAATGCTTAACATAACAGGGATGTCAATGGTTTCTCCGGGTTTCATTTGTCTGCGGATGCCGTTAAGTTCAACTCCGGCCACACTGCGGAACGGATTTCTCACCGAGAGCATTACCGTGGTTTCCGCTCCGGCGCTGCCGCCTGCCGCGCTTTTCTGAGCCGCCACGGCGGTGCCGTACTTGAAGGCTCCCGCCGGGAAGCTGACATAGACCGCATCTTCCAGCGGGATCGAAACATGACCGTATTTAACTTCCGCGGGAATCGCTTTGCCGAAGATATCGACCGCGGCAATTTCTCCCTGACCCTCCAGCGGCAGAATCTGCCGGTTTCCGGCGATGCGGGGCCACAGCGCCAGAACTTCCCGCTTCCCGTCGTTGCTGATGAAGCGGTAAATATCGAGAGTCCCGGTGTTTTTCAGGTATTCGCCGCGGCCGGTGCCACCCAGCTGACGGATCAGTTCGTTATAGGCGATGAACGACGGTTTAGGGCGGTTGTCGCTGGTTACCAGGCCGAAAGAGTCATCCGCCTGCGGATCCATATCCCAGTAATCCTGAAGCGTGAACCAGATATAGAATTCGGTGTTGCGGCTCTTGGCGTAGACGATCTTGCGCACCAGCGTGCCGGCCTGGCGCTTGATGGTGTCGGGGGTATAACCGCTGCGGTCGCCGGTTTCGGTGTTGCAGACGGGCAGATCGACTCCGGCTGTCTTCAGCCACTTGTCAACCATCTCCTGCCGCTCGCTGTAGTTCAGTAGACTGCCGTGGGCGTGGAAACAGGCGATATCATAAAGCCCTTTGCCTTTGATATACATATCGGCGGAGAAATTCTTTTTCTCCTTCGGATGAAGAACGGTCACTCCGCCGGAGGTGATTTTTACTCCGGGCGCCGTCTCATTCCTGGCTTCGTTAACCACCTTGAGCGCGGCGAGATATTCTTCGATAGTTCCGTTCATGAAGCCGACGTCAGGTTCGTTCCAGAATTCGAAATAATGCACTGAATCGAACGGCTTGAGGCATTCGAACACCTTGTTCATATGTTTGCGGAACTCATCGAGTTTTGTCGGCACTCCGCCGGCAACCGGCTTCTTCTGGACGTAATCAGGGGCTGACATGGTATAGGAGAAGCAGCTCAGCATTCCGATATCCTGATTTGCCTTGAGATATTTACGGACGCCGGGAAAGTTGGTGGCTGTTCCGCTATCGACACGGGCGCCGGTCATGCCGAACCGTTCGATATCAAACCCGGCCATTTTCTCCCATCCGCGGTGAAGTTCATTTTCGGCATCACAGTTCCAGATGCCGGTATCCTGGATTCCGAACCACATGGGTTTGTCATTTTTCCGGCTGTTGTTGGGATGGAAGACGGCTATCCAGTCGGTATATTTGCTGACGATCTTGCCTGAAATAAATTCACAGTTGGCGTAGTAACTGCCGTTTTCAAGCGCCGGAATTGCGACCTCAAGCACAGTATTGCCGAAAGGCGCAAGCTTGACAGGAAATGTTTTTTCCATGATACACTTGTCTTTCAGGTCGAATAATTTGTAGTTTACACTGCCGTCAATAGCCTGAGCCGACGCGCTGCGGAAACGGTAGGATATCTTGCCCGGCTTGCCGGGCTCCGTAGACAGCGGGGAGAGCACCGGACGGATTGAAACTTTCCGCTGCAGGCTCACTCCGCCGGTCAAACCAATGTCATCGATCAGGATATAGTTGCTGCCGGAAACGCCGACGGACTCAAAATTAAATTTGCAGAGTTTGAAAGGAGGAATAAATTGCTCCGCCGTTTTTCCCGCTTCAGAGCGGTAGTGCTTCCACTCGTTTCCGGCAAGCGCGACCGGCCTGGTGGCAAAACGCTTCCCGGTGCTGTCCTCCAGCAGGAAGACGATTTTGCTGTTGATGCCGCGCGCATTCGCATCAAACTCCACGCCGTCGGCGAAAACCTCCGGCTGAGAGGCTTTGAAGCGCAGGAATTCCAGCTTCCCGGGGATTTTCGCGTCGGCGAAATCAAACTGAAGTTTCCCCGCGAATCCGTCATTGCGCGACGTATCGGGAGTCGCGCCAAGGATGAGGTCGGCGCCGAACCATTTGCCCGGCGTTATATTCTGCGAAGACCCGGTGCGCCAGGTTCCGACATCTGAAAAATCTTCGACAATCAGCCGGTCGGCAGCCGCCCCGCTCGAAACAGCGGAGCCTGCCGCCGCCCGAACGTCATTAATTTTATTCTTCACCGGTTCAATTTCAGCTATCCATTCGGCGGAAAGCGGCGTGGCATAGACCCGCACTTCGTCAATTTGTATTTTACTGGTGCAGTCTTCTTTGAGGCGGCCCAGCATCAGGCTCTGGAAGTTGTCCAGTCTGGTCATGGGAGAGGTGCGTTCGGCCATTACTCCATTGACATAAAGCTGGATTTTTTTGGTTTTGCCGTTGAAAATAATCGCGACATCGGAGAAGTCATCATTTTTCACCGGGAGATGACCGGAACCCATTCCCGCCTCCAGTTTCTCCGGTCCTTTGGCGCGCACCGCGAGTCCTTTGCCGGTGCTGATTGCATTGAAGATCAATTGCGGCCAGCCGCCCGGCTTCAATGAATTCATCAGTCCGAAATTGAATGAGGTTTCAGTGGAGTCCAGATATTTGATCCGGCAGTAAATCGTACCGCCGCCGGCGAGTATGCCGAAGACTTCCGAGCCGGAATTTACCGCGTCAGCCACCAGAAAATCCGCGCCGCCAAGCGTTACTGTGCCGTCGGAGTTTAACGAGAGCGCCGTGTCGCGTCCGTGAATTCCTTTTTTGAACACGACTTTACCCGTGTCATCAGACAGGGCGGCCTGCTCGCTGGAAGTATCATTGAATGTCCAGCGTGCCAGCATGCCGGTGGTAAAATCAGCCCGCGCGGAACAGACTCCCAGAAGAACCGCCGCCGCAATCGCGATGTGATAAATCATTGTATTCGATATTCCCGCAGTGGTTGTGAGTATTATCTAATCAGGAAGCCGCTGTTGTTAAGCTCAAACAGGCCAACATCAGAAGCATGCCCGTCAAACCACAGCACATTTTTGCGCTTATTGTGGCGGTAGGCGAAATCAATACCGCTGTCTCCGCTGAGTGAATTGTAAACGTATGCCGGTTGATTGGCCAGTCCTTTGGCATCCTGAAAGCATGGATCGGTGGCATTGGTGCCGCTTATATATCCCATTTCCGAAATGAATGGAATAGCGGAAGGACGGGGAATGACGCCGGTACCGCCGTCAGATCTCGCCCTCGACGAAGGGCTGACGGTATACACGGAGGTGGAACCACCCGCACCATAGGTCAGCTTTGTGGGAGCGAAGCCAAACCATGTAACCAGGGGGCCGAAACCGAACATAGAGTAGCTGAACCGGTCTATCATGCTGGTGGAAAAGACCAGCGAGGGACAGGCCAGTACTTTGGATTCACGTCTCTGGGATAAGGCTGTCCAGCTTGCCGGAGTGGTTTTGGCATCCATGCCGACATAGGGCATCAGAAGCCAGTGCCAGTAATTTCTGTTCGTATTGAAATCAAAACCGGCCTGCTTGGCTGGCGCATAGTACGTGTAGTCTACGGCGTACATGGACAATCCGGTGCCGATCTGCTTCAGATTGCTGGTGCATTTGATTTTGTAAGCCGTCGCCCTGGCCTTGTTCAGCGCCGGCAGCAGCATTCCGGCAAGAATTGCGATGATCGCGATCACCACGAGGAGTTCAATGAGTGTAAAATTCTTTTTCATTTTCCGTTTCCTTTCGTTATTCAGATTCTGTTGCATTTTCCGGTTTTGTTGCATTTTTTTCATCTCCTTATTACTATGGGATTATGGATTCGCCTAAAAAGATATCTGTATTTTCAAGCCGGAAGGCTAAGCGGCTGCTGCGCTTTGCCCCCGGACAATACTCCTTGATCAATTTCCGCACGGTGCCGGGAATATCCACGTTCTGCACGGTTGCAAGGGCCGGGGTCATCAGTTTCGCTCGTTCCTGGTCGCCGAAGCCGAAAATGGAGATATCACGACCGGGAACAAGTCCATATTCATAACAGGCCCGGTAGATGCCTGCGGCCATCGTCGGGGTAAAACAGAACACCGCTTTCGCGAGTTCTTTCCTTGCCAGTATGTCACGGCACATTTCCGTCGTCTTGATATCTTCATGCTCAAAAGGGCAATGCTTGATATTAAAGAGACGCCCTTCAAGACCTTTGCGTTCCAGCCAGTTGCGCCAGACCTGGTAATATATTGCCCGCGGGGAAGTTAAATCCGTGTCGCGCCCGATGGCGTCAATCCGTCTGACTCCGCGTTCTTTCAGTATTTCCAGAAACTTCTCGATACAGAACGGATCGGCGCCCTCAAGACATCTGATGCCGTATTGCGTCAAGTCGCGAAACATTACGACAATCCGGTCTTTGGCTTTGCTGATCAGTTCAATCAATCGCGGATCTTCCCGGTCGGGAAGAAAGAGAATAATAAGGTCATACTGCTCCTGATTGATGGCATCATATATAACCGGGTCGGTTTCACTGCCGTAGGCGATGAAAGACACGCGACCCCCAAGTTCCTGGGTCTGGTTCCGGATCGCGCGGTGCCATTCGGTGAATGCCCACAGCGGCGTCACCATCGCCACAAAAGGGCGTCCAACCTTTGTTTCGTCCCAGCCTGCTTCTTTGAATGTCTTAACCGCCTGCCTGGCGGTAAGATAGCTAACCCCCATGGAAGCAGCGAGTTTGCGCAGCGGCGGCACTTTGCCCCCCGGATATTCTCCGCGTTCCAGCTGATGGCGCAGAAGTTGAGCTATTTCCTGATATTTAGCCATAAACATTTCTCATATTAATGTATATATTCAAAACATATATCAAAAACGAGCTATATCAATTTTGATATATATGATTATAATGGCTGGAAAACAAAATAGCAATAGGGGATGCAAAAAAGTGATTTTTTTTAGCAACAAGAATTTCCGTTATTTGAATATCCAATATCCAGTCCCGCAAAGCGGGATCCCGCGAGGCGGGAGAATATCCAATATCCAACAGAACAGCCAAATAATCAATACTCAATATCCAATATCCAACAAGGAATATCCAATGTCCAAGTAAAAAACATAACAGCCGATATTTTATCGTTCCATACGGTTAAAACGAGTGCTGAGTCTGGCTTTCGTCAGGCAACGCCTGACTTTGGAGTGCGGCGACCCTGCGCCGCTTTGGTTCTGCGGTAGAATTTCCATATCCGGTATCAACTGAATATTCGCGACGTCATACCTTATCCAAAGCGGCACGGGAGCGCCGCACTCCAAGGATAATATGAGAGGTGACTTGACTCCGTCGAACTGGGACGCCGGGCGGTGAGGGACAAGGTTGATGACGGCATGATGGAGCTGGCGATAAAATTTGTGCTAAAGGTGTTGTGGCGTGGGATTGCGGTCATGTTTTCGCACGCATGGTGCTTCGAAATAAATAACGATTATCCATTTTACCATTCCCGATTGCAAAGAATTCAACTTAATAGTTAGTCATTAAGTTCTATGCATTGATGGGTTTGCGCAGACAGATCAGCGGCGAAACCAAGTTTGTGTCCTGCAATCGAGTCTTCCAGGAGAGTGCAAGAGATGGATGGCGGCTCTCCGTTGATAACATCAATAAAATCTTTTATCAAACGCAAATCGCCGCCGCCATGTCCTCCCATCGCACCGGTTGTATCTCCCATGTGATGCAGATTAAAACATTCTTCACGATATTCGCAATTCGGGCTGACATCAATATGGCGCACGACAAATTTATTTTCATCTAATACGCCTTCAATCTCTCCTTTGGTCCCAATAATATGCAGTTTGCGCTGCGGGCGGGTGCAATTGCCGATTAAGTTAAAAGTAGCCAGCGCATGGTCGGCAAATTCAATCATTACAGTTTGCCGGTCCATTAAATTATTGTCGCATTTCCATACGCAATGAGAATTACGGTCATCGGGATCGCGCAGGCGACGTTCCCGTTCTTCCGGCGTATTCAGTTCCGCGCTGTAGTCCAGTTCCGGCCAGATGTAAGCTCCCCAGCGTTCCGGGTGATTCAGGCATAGCTGCCGGACAGAATAAATGCAATCTTTTTCTATGGGGCAATCCACTAGACATAATGTGCCGGAATTCTTCGGGGCATTTGCGCGGCAGAAAAAATCGGCCACGCCAAAGCTGCTCACCCGCACCGGTTTAATTCCGCTTTTCAGCCAGACAATGAGATCCAGGTCGTGACAGCTTTTAGCCATTAGAAAACTTGAGCCGCTAATCTCCTTGTTTCGCCATTTGCCGCGCACGTAGCCAACGACATAATGGTGATAGCTCACATGTTCAGTTGCCTGAATATTAACTATCCTGCCGATATCGCCGTTTAAAATCCGCTGTTTGATTTCAGCATAGAACGGTGCATAGCGCAGCACATGGCAGATCATGACAATCCGGCCGGTCCGCTTCACCGCCTCTTCGAGTTCGATAACCTCTGCATGGTTTATGGCAAACGGTTTTTCCAATAATACTTCATATCCTGCATCCAATAGTTTCACGGTGGTTTCAACGTGCAGGGCATCCATCGTACCATTGATAACGGCATCGGCAAATTTCTCTCTATTTACCAGTTCGTCAACATCCTGAAAACAACATTCAGGGGGCAGATTGTATGCCTTGGCTACAAAATCACGACGTTCTTTGATGGGCTCGGCCACGCCGACGATTTGCATTTTATCCGGGGCGGTTTGGGCATAGCCGGCATAGCATAAACTGCGATGGCCGGCTCCGGCAATAATAACTTTCTTAATCATTTTATATTAATCTCCCTCTAATAATTTTTCTATTCAGGAAGAGAGAGGCATTGATAGACTCTCTCTTGTTATTTATTTTGTCTGTTGACTGGAATCTTATAGTTGAATTTTCTCCAGAGTGAAATCATCAAAACAGACCACCCCTGATGCGGCATTGTCCACCTGGAAAAAGACTATGGCATATTTACCTCCATTGGGAGCTTTGAATGCCATTTGCAGTTTTTTCCATTCGTTTTTATCCGCACGAATATTAACTGCGCTTTCTAGCGGGGGAATATCGCCCTCTTTGCGGTTTACAATCCACCCGCGGTCATCCTTCCATTTGACGATGAA
>CAIMFA010000314.1 GCA_903840185.1 uncultured Lentisphaeria bacterium
TCTATGAATCCGCTTTATATATCCTTCATCCTCCAGCCGGGAGAGCGAATCGCGCAACGTTACTTTGCCTACACCCAGACTTTTAGCCAGTTCCGTTTCCCGCGGCAGTTTCCCGGAACGCAAACGCCCGGCAATAATCTCTTTTCTGAGATGATGGTAAACAGTGTCTCTTTTCAGTTCAAACATTTCCATCGCTAAAAATCCAACTATAATGTTTAAAGATACCATAAGATACTACGAGATAGTATAAGAGATGTATCTCGCAAAGTCAACAGGTCTGACAAAAAATCATCAAAAAAAGAATGAAAAAAATTTATAGGCTCACAAATCCCGCCTGATGTCGCGCCGGAAGGAACAAGCCTTGAAGCCACCGGCCTGATTGCCGAGCGGGCGGCAAGGGAGGTCCGCCTCATGAACGATGTTGAATATACGCTGCTGACCATCGGCGATGACAGCCAGAGCGCCAAGAACCTGGCAAGCATCTATGTGCACCTCGTCGAACCTTCGAAAAGAAAGTTGACTCAGTCGCAGATTATGGAGAAAGTGCGCAATGAACTGCTTCCCAAACTGCCTCCGGAACTCCGGGTGAGCGTTCAAGAAGTGTCCCCTTTCGGCGGAAGCGAAGGCGGTCCAGGCGGCGTCCAGTATGTTATCTCCGGGCCTTCCCTTGACCGTCTTTCAGAGGTCGCTTCGAAAGTATTGGCTGAAATGAAGAAACTCCCTGGAATAAGAGACGTCGATTCCGATTACATTCCGGGCAAGCCGGAAATAACTGTCACGGTTGACCGGAGCAAGGCGGGGCAGATGGGCATAAACATCTCCGATCTCTCAACTACTTTAAAACTTCTTGTCGGCGGCTTGCAGGTTTCAACCTATGACGAGAAGGGCGAACAGTACGATATCCGCCTTCGCGCCGAAGAAAAATACCGCAATGATCAGCAGGTGCTGGGCTTGCTTTCGATTCCATCTTCCGGTTCGGTTCCTGTCTCGCTGACGAACGTAGTCAAACTCGGAGCGCAGGAGGGCCCCGCCCAGATAAACAGGCTCAACCGCAGACGCCAGGTCTCGCTGTCAGCCAACATCTCGTCCGGTCCCGGTATCAGTCAGCAGAGCATCCTGGACGGCATTGAGAAAATTGTAAAAAAACAGAATCTGTCTTCGGATTATTTTAGCGGACCGGCGGCGATGTCCAAGGAACTGGGCAAAACGGCATCCAGTTTCATGATGGCATTTGCTTTCGCCTTTATCTTCATGTATTTAATTCTTGCGGCTCAATTCGAATCCTGGCTGCACCCGCTGACGATCCTGCTGACGCTTCCGCTGACTCTGCCGTTTGCGCTCCTTGGACTGCTGCTCCTCGGCCAGTCGCTCAATATCTTTTCAGCACTTGGATTGCTCGTGCTTTTTGGGGTAGTAAAGAAAAATGGTATTCTGCAGATAGACCACACCAACCAACTGCGCGCCCAGGGCATGCCGCGCCGGGACGCAATCCTTCTCGCCAATAAAGACAGGCTGCGCCCGATTCTCATGACCACTGCGGCATTCGTCGCCGGAATGATTCCGATGGTAATGGCCAACGGGATTGGGAGCGCATTCCATAACGCAACTGCCGGAATCGTTGTCGGCGGCCAGACCTTGTCGCTCATTCTAACCCTGGTGGCGATTCCAGTTTTCTATTCATTTTTCGATGATTTGATCACTTGGATACGGAATCTTTGCACACGCGCGGCACCCGATCAACCATATAATACTCTATAAATGGTTAAATTTTAAAATAGATTGCGAAATTTTTGAGAATTGGCTCGTATTCTGAGAGAGAATTGGTTCGTATTCTGAAATTAAAAGGTTTAACAGGGATGGACAGGATAAGAACA
>CAIMFA010000315.1 GCA_903840185.1 uncultured Lentisphaeria bacterium
CCACCAGACCGCCGGGGCAGGAAATGTCCGGCAGATGGGAATTCCCCGGCGGCAAGGTCGAACCCGGGGAATCGCCGTCAGAATGCCTGAAACGCGAGATTAAAGAAGAACTTGACCTGGAAATTCTGGTGTTTGACACTATGTTCATAACGGAATATGAATATCCCGGCAAGCTGGTGAATATCCGGTTCATGCGGTGTCACGCCAGTCCGGACACCACGGAGCCGGCACCGCAGGAGGGGCAGCAGTGCGCCTGGGTGAAGCGTGATTCACTGCCGGAAATTGATCTTCTCCCGGCGGACAGGCCGTTTGCCGATTTTTTAGCGAATATTTAAACGCATGAGGCAATAAAACCGGATTTTTGACGTTTTATGTTTAAAGAAAGGCACAAAACCAGAGAGATGGAAGTGAAAAGGACAGATATAGAACTGATAGAAGGCTATCTGTCCGGGAACGGCCGGGATTTTGAAGAACTTTATGACAGGTATAAAAAATTGTTGTACGGTTATTTAAACAATATGTTGCCGCAGCAGCAAAGTACGGTGGACGACATATTTCAGCAGACCTGGCTGAAAGTGATACAAAAATTGCCGGAATACCGTTGCAACAATCACTTTTCGGCCTGGATGATCAGAATCGGTCATAATCTGACGATTGATCATTTCAGGAAAAATAAGAAATTTGTAAATCAGATATCGATTGATAATGAAGATGCGCCGGATTTCCCGGATAAGGATAAGCTGGTGTGGGACAGCATGGATCAGTCGGATTTCGAACAGGCGCTGGGGCAGGTGCTTGAAACATTGCAGGAAGAGCAGCGCGAAGTCTTTATGTTAAGACACAACGGGGTCAGTTTTAAAGAGATCGCCGAAATACAAAACTGTTCGATAAATACCGTACTGGCACGAATGCAGTATGCGATAAAAAATCTAAAAAAAAATCTAGTGGCATGGAAAACGGGGACTTAAAAAATGAAAAGCGAATGTAAAAACTATATCGAAAAGATTTTGAATGACAACGCAGAACAGCGTGACGCATTCAGGGCACACTGCGGAGAGTGCCCTGAATGCGCATCGCTGGCATCCGACTGGAATCGGATGCGCAACACCGCGATTCCGGTCAGTCAGGTACCGCTTTCGCTGGATTTTGCCGTCCTTGCCGCCGCCGACAGCGTATTGAAGAGGCGAGTACACCGTAAAGTCACCCTGCGCCGGATAATCTATTACGGAGCCGCCGCCGCCAGCGTGGCGCTGGCCTGCCTGGTTACGATTTTCCCGCCGGACAGCACGGCAAAGAACCACAGAGTAATCGCCAAGACACTGGACTGGTCAAAGTTTGACAAGGAATTATTTGAAACCGCGGCGGCAATTGAAATCAGCCACCATTGCATAAGTATAGCCGGTACCCCGGATGCGCCGAACCAGAATTTACCTGTAATAGAAGAAGAACAAGAGCAATTTTGAAAAGCATGATCAAAAATTGTAAATTTATTGCGATTCCAGCCTTAATCTGCGGAATTGTTTCATGGTCTCCCGCCGAGGATGATCAGACAACAAAGACGGCTGCGGACAAAACAACCATCGACAATACTGTTACGGATAAAGCCGCCATTGATAAAAAGGCCGAAAAGTCATTGATGGAAAAGAAAGCCATCAGGAAAATAGAAAGAAATTCTCAGACAGGAAGCCGCGAAGAACGGCCGCTGCTAACGTATATTGAAAAACTTTCTCCCGAGGAAAAGGCAAAACTTAAAGAGCTTTACCAGCAGGATCCGGAAAAATTCAGGAAAGAATTAAGAGCCAGAATACAGGAATTGAGAAAACATGAAAACAGTTCTCAAAAATATATAAGTGGAATAGCGGAAAAATACCATAATGCTCAGACCCCTGAAGATAAGCAGAAATATCTGACCCAGTTGAAAGAAACCAGTAAAAAGGAATTCTACCGCAACCTGGAAAGAAGTAAAACAGAATTGGACTCTCTCGAGAAGCGCTTGAACAATTTGCGGCAGGTCTATGAGAACAGAAAGAATAATACAAGCGATACCGCTAAACTGGAAAAAGGCAAAACCGCATTGGACACTCTTGAAAAACGGTTGAATACTTTGCGGCAGGCTTATGAGGGCAGAAAAGATAATGCAGACAAGATTATTAATGACCATGTTGAATATCTGACCAGTGATCCCAGCCTGCATTGGTGATGAGTTGACTTAACGTCTTTTCCAGCTATACTCTGCGCGGTTGAAAACTCAACTATAGATGAATAGGATTGTGGATTGGATTTTTTCGATCCGACTGACAG
>CAIMFA010000316.1 GCA_903840185.1 uncultured Lentisphaeria bacterium
CAGGAAGCCGCTACGCATCAACATAACACGCCTGCTCATGCTTGTTTCATATAGAGAAACAAGTACAATCAGATTTGTAAACAGCCGTTCAAAATGTATTTTAAAGGTTCTGTTATTGAGTTAGTTTTTGAGTAAAAAGATTTCAGGGAATGCAGGATATGGTTGATTCAGCCAGGAATGTAAAATTTAGCGGATTATTGTCTGATGAAGTAATTGAGAACCGCAAAAAATATGGTGCTAACATTATGCCGCCGCCGGTGCGGGAACCATGGTGGAAGCAACTGCTGTCAAAATTCCATGATCCTGTTATCAGGATATTGATAATTGCCGCGCTGATTGCGATTTGCACGGGCGAGCTAATCGAAGGCTCAGGGATTGTTATTGCCGTCCTGCTGGCGACTCTGCTGGCGTTTTTTAATGAATTCCGTGCGGAAAAGGAATTCGATATTTTAAATCAGGTCAACGATGATATTCCGATCAAGACCATCCGCAACCGGCAGTTTTCCACTGTTCCGCGCAAGGAGCTGGTGGTGGGAGATGTGATCTTTATTGAACTTGGCGAGGAATTTCCGGCTGACGGCGAAGTACTGGAAGCCGTAAATATGCAGGTTGACCAGTCAAAACTCACCGGCGAATCCGAACCGGTGGTAAAAGCTGCCGCGGACAGTCAGGAATTTTCCAGCATTGAAGAATCTACTTACCCGGCCGATAATGTTCTTCGCGGCACGCTGGCGGTGGACGGACATGCATATATCATGATAACTGCTGTCGGGGCTAAAACCGAGATCGGCTGTGCTGCGCAGGCGGCTTCCGAACAAGTCAAGGACGAAACCCCGTTGAACCGGCAGCTTGAGAAGCTCGGCAAAGTCATCAGTGTGCTCGGCTTCGGAGTTTCCGCTATTACATTTTCCGCACTGATAGTCAGAAGCATTTTCAAGGGGGAAATTACCCAGACTGGCGGACAATGGGCAGTGGCCTGTCTGCTTCTGCCAGGAATGCTTGTCGCCATGATTAAGGTGTGGCTGCCGGTTGTGTATAACGGAATTGAACTGCTGAAAGGCAAAGCTGAACAGCCGCGCTGGCTCCGGCCGCAGGGCATCAACAACTGGCTGACCGTGATCGTGATCGGACTGCTGTTTACTTCCGGCGGACTGACGGTACTTTTTTTCACCGGACAACTGCCGGCGGATATCAACAACTGGCTGTCGCCGTCTGCGGTGCCGAAATTCATCAGCTTCTTTATGATTGCCGTAACCCTGATCGTGGTCGCGGTTCCGGAAGGTCTGGCAATGAGCGTTACGCTCAGTCTGGCTTACAGCATGCGCCGCATGACTGCCAACAACAATCTGGTACGCAAAATGCACGCCTGTGAAACAATCGGCGCCGCAACCGTTATTTGTACTGACAAGACCGGAACATTGACCATGAACCAGATGCGTGTTCATGAAACCATTTTCCCCGCGCTTAACGGCAAAACATTAGAAGAATCACAGCATGAACAATGCGGCAGAATGATTGCAGAAGCAATCTCCGCGAACTCCACCGCCAATCTTTCCCGGGTTAATCCGGGCGAGCCGGAACCGATCGGCAACCCGACTGAAGGCGCGCTGCTGTTGTGGCTGAACGCCTGCAAGCAGGACTATGAGCTCATCCGTGAAAACTTCAAAGTCTCCTTGCAGTGGACTTTTTCGACCGAAAGAAAATTCATGGGAACCCAGGGCGTTTCCGCTGTAACCGGCGGAACAGTCCTTTATGTAAAAGGAGCGCCGGAAATAATACTTGAGCGCTGCGTTTCAATCAAAGAGTTTGAAGGCAGCAGAGATTTGAATACCGGCGACCGTGAACAGTTACTGCAGCAGCTCAAAGAATATCAGGCTAAAGGAATGCGGACGCTGGGTATTGCCTGTCTGGAATCAGTAGGAGAACACACTGAGCTTGAAAATATTGCCGTGAACATGACCTGGCTGGGATTCGTCGTAATCGCCGACCCAGTGCGGGCTGAAGTCCCGCCGGCAATTATCGCCTGCCGCAATGCGGGAATAAACGTAAAAATGGTCACAGGCGACAATCCTGAAACTGCGAAAGAGATCGGCCGGCAGATCGGCTTATGGGATGATCAGGACGCAGAAGGCAGAATCATCACCGGTAAAGAGTTCATGGCGATGTCAGAGGAGGAGGCAATTGCCGCCGCGCCGCGCCTCATGATCATGGCGCGGGCCAGACCCGCGGATAAATTAAAACTGGTCAAGTCGCTGAAAGCCGCCGGACAGGTGGTGGCTGTGACGGGGGACGGCACTAATGACGCCCCCGCCCTCAACTATGCCGACGTCGGCATAGCTATGGGCAAAACCGGCACTGCCGTGGCCAAGGAAGCCAGCGCGATTATTCTGCTGGATGACTCTTTCAACAGTATTGTCAATGCGGTCATGTGGGGGCGTTCGCTATACCAGAACATCCAGCGGTTCATCCTCTTCCAGCTTACCATCAATGTGGCGGCGCTGGTTATCGCCATGCTCGGGCCGTTCATCGGAATTGAACTGCCGCTGACCGTGATTCAGATGTTATGGGTCAATCTGATCATGGATACTTTCGCCGCGCTGGCGCTGTCCACCGAGCCGCCGCATCCGGAAGTAATGGAACGGCAGCCGCGAAAAAGCAGCGACTTCATTGTTACTCCCGTCATGACCGGTTTGATCTTAAAAACCGCCGCGGCGTTTCTGGCTGTCTTTATCGGCATGCTGTTCTTTATGAAACATAATACCAGGCCGGGAGAAGCTCTGCTAAGTCCGCGCGAGCTGTCAATCTTCTTCAGCGTCTTTGTAATGATGCAATTCTGGAACCTGTTCAATGCCCGCTGCCTGGGTTCAAGCCGCTCCGCTTTCAGCGGTCTGCTGAATAATAAAATGTTTCTGCTGATTGCCGCAGTAATCTTCATCGGCCAGGTGCTGGTCGTTCAATTCGGCGGCAAAGTCTTCCGGGCAATCCCGCTTAGGTTGACAGACTGGATATTTATTACGCTTGCCACTTCCGTCGTTCTCATAGCGGGAGAAATCTTCCGTTACTTCAAGCGGAAAGAACTGGCGGAACAAAAGTTATAAAGACAGGACTTCTTCCTGCTTGAGAATATTCAGCCCGTGTTGTTTCAAGATCCCGGCGGCTTCTTCGGTATTGTTGAAGCGCATGATCATTATAGCGTTGTTGTGTTTCTTCTCCGGCAGAGAATACATGTAAACTATATCAAAGTCTGAATCGCTGATGATGCTCATCACTTCAGCAAGACCGCCCGGTTTATCCGGAACTTCCACGGCAACAACTGAGGTCAGCGCCGTGGAAATATTATTCTCTTTCAGGCATTTAAGCGCGGCATCAAGCTTATCGACAATAAGCCGCATTATGCCGAAGTCCGAGGAGTCCGCCAGGGTCAAGGCGCGGATGTTTATATCGGCCCTGGCGAGCAGGTCGGCGATTTCACGGATTCTGCCGGTTCTGTTTTCGAGGAAAATGGAAAGTTGTTTAATGATCATTTTTTTCAAGCCTCTATGCTAAGATTACGGTTATCTATGACTCGTTTGGCTTTGCCTTCCGACCTGGCGATGCTTCTCGGCTCGACCAGTTTTATCTCGGCATGAATTCCCAATGTGTGATGTATTTCAGATGCGATGGTTTTCTCTAAATGCTCCAGTTTGCGGATTTCATCTGAAAAGATTGTTTCGTTGACTTCAACATGCACTGCAATGGTATCAAGCATGCCTTTGCGGTCAACCACGATCTGATAGTGCGGCTCAATGCCTTCTATGCAAAGCAGAAGCTCTTCGATTTGAGACGGGAAAACGTTAACACCGCGAATAATCATCATATCGTCATTTCTGCCGAACAGCCGGTGTATGCGGCGCATAGTCCGGCCGCAGCGGCATTTTTCAGGCATAAGATAAGTAATGTCACGCGTCCGGTAACGGATGACCGGAGTTCCCTCTTTGGTGAGCGTAGTGATGACCAGTTCGCCTTTCTCGCCGTCCGGCATTGTTTCCCCGGTTTCAGGATTGATGATTTCCGGGAAGAAGTGATCTTCGAAAAAGTGCAGTCCTTCAGCTTCGCAGCATTCCGCCGCGACGCCCGGACCGATAATTTCAGTAAGTCCGTAGATGTCGAAAGCTTTGATGCCTAATTTCTTCTGGATATCCTGGCGCATTTTATCGCTCCATGGTTCGGCACCGAAAAATCCGGCTTTCAATCCCAGTTTACTGATATCAACACCCTGGTCTTTAGCGAACTCGGCCAGATACAGACAGTATGACGGGGTGCAGGTAATAACGGTCGTTCCGAAATCCTGCATCAACTGTAATTGTTTTTTTGAATTCCCGCTTGAAGCAGGCAGCACTGTAGCGCCGATGCGGTGCGCGCCGTAATGCACCCCCATGCCTCCGGTGAACATGCCGTAGCCGTAGGCGTTCTGCACAGTATCGGAACTGTCAACATCCCCCATGCCTAAAGTCCGGGCCATGACCTCTCCCCAAAGCTCAATGTCTTTGCGGGTATAGGCGTCAACCACCGGTTTGCCGGTGGTTCCTGAAGAGGTGTGCACTTCAACTATTTCCTTGCGGTCCACCGCCAGCAGTCCGTAAGGATAAACGTTGCGCATCTCATGTTTGCTGGTGAACGGCAGTTTCGAAATATCTTCGATGCTGTTAATGTCGTCCGGCGTTATACCGTGCAGATTCATTTTCTCGCGATAAAACGGAACGCGGTCATATACGCGCCGGATCAGCGCTTTGAGATTTTCGCTCTGCTCCTTGCGGAGCTGCAATACCGGTATCTGTTCTTTTTCCGGATTCCACATAATGTTTTCACTCCTTCAGTATGACAATAATTGCTTTCCGGCTTCAAAAGCTTTTATGTTTAATTCCTCGGTACCGGCGGGAACAAGTTCGCGGATTGCTTTTATCCACGAATCGTCACTGATATCAATCATTTTTGACAGAGCGCCTAATAATGCAACATTCAGTACTTTGACATTATTAAGCTCTTTTTTCAATATTTGCGGATCAACGATGTGAAGATTTTTGTAGTTCTGCTTCAAAAAATCCAGTGTACCTTCAGGATATGTGGTCTGGTTTGACGGCAGGATTTTCTCATCGAGACAGATGATTGAGCCCCCGGGTTTCAGAAATTGCAACCAGCGCAGGGTTTCAACTTCCTCCAGCGAGAACAGCACATCGGCCTCGCCTTCAGGAATGACAGGGGAATAAACTTTCATGCCGAAACGGATATGGGTGAATACGGAACCGCCGCGCTGGCTCATTCCGTGAATTTCGTTCTTCTTGACATCATGTCCGTCAAACATCGCGGCAAGCGACAGGATATTGCTTGAGAGCACAGTCCCCTGCCCGCCGACGCCGATCATCAATATATTCGTTATTTTATCTTTCATTTTATTCCTTCTCCGACAGACTGCCGCCGCTTTTTTTCTTTTTACGCTGATGAATCATGCACGGGCCTTTAACCACCAGCAGCGAAAGTTCGTTGCGCCTGATTAACTCGTTCAAGGCATCTTCCACTTCCGCTTTTTTATAAGCATTGACGATTTTAATATTCTCATCCTTCAACCCGACGGCTTCGGCCAGTTTCCGGTAGTCCAGCGCCCAGGTCGGAATGCCGTTGATAGTCTCGCCGGAAAGCGGATTCGGCTGCATGCCGGTCATCGCGGTAGTGCCGTTGTCCAGCACAATAGTCAAGGTGTTGCGCTTGTTATATGAAGCGTTGACCAGCCCGGTTATGCCGGAATGGGCAAAAGTTGAATCGCCGATCACCGCCACCGTTTTAGCGGTTTTCTCTCTGCCCATGGCAATTTCCATGCCCTGAGCTACGGTAATGCTCGCGCCCATGTCCACGCAAGTGTCCATGGAGTGAAATGGCGGCAGCGCGCCAAGCGCATAACAGCCGATATCGCCGGAAACTGTTGCTCCAAGCTTATTGAGAATCTCATAAATGGTCCGGTGCGGGCAACCTGCGCAAAGGCTCGGCGGACGGGACGGCAGCGCAAAAGGCAATGCCGGAACAGTATTCTGCGTTGCTCCGTCAAACGCATTGCGCAGCATGGACGGAGTGTATTCTCCGGTCACCGGCAGTATATCTTTACCGTGTGTCCTGACCCCTCTGGCCTTCAAATAATCTTCGATGAACGGGTCAAGCTCTTCAATCACGATCACTTCATCAAATTTAGCGCAAAATTCCAGCAGCTCTTTTCCTGGCAGCGGATGAACCATGCCGAGTTTAAATACCGGCATATCCGGAAATACTTCTTTTACATAGGTATAACAGATGCCGGCGGTGACGATACCTGTCGCGGCATGGCCTTCAGGAAGATTCTCAATCCGGTGCATTCCAATCTTGCCGGCGTTTTTCTCAATGTCAATCAAACGTTTTTCAACAACTTTATGCCGTTCCCTGGCGAATCCGGGAACCATTACATATTTACGCAGATTGCGGGTGAAACCGGAAACTGCTTTTTCATGGCGTTCGCCCGGTTCGACGACCGTCATGGAATGCGCGATACGGGTTACCAGACGGAGAAATACCGGAGTATCGAACTCTTCACTGATTTCAAAAGCTTTTATGGTATATTCTTTTACTTCCTGAGAATCAGACGGTTCCAGCATCGGCAGCTTTGCCGAACGGGCGTAATTCCGGTTATCCTGTTCATTCTGCGATGAGTGCATTTCCGGGTCATCGGCGGTGACAATGACCAGACCGCCGTTCACTCCGGTATAGACAGCGGTAAACAGCGGGTCCGCCGCGACATTCACCCCGACATGTTTCATGGTAACCAGCGCCCTGGCTCCGGCATAGCTCGCGCCAAGTCCGACTTCAAGCGCAACTTTTTCGTTAACGCTCCATTCGCACTCCACTCCTTCGTATTTATGGAGGCTCTCCAGTATTTCAGTCGAAGGAGTTCCCGGATAACCGGTACCGGCTTTCACTCCTGCTTCCCAGGCTCCGCGGGCAACAGCCTCGTCGCCTGACAACAACAATTTCTCTTTGCTCATTACAGTCTTGTTTTCCTGCGAGATTATTTATAAATATGAATTAAACCATACAATGTAATACAATTCCGGTGAAATTAAAGTGTTGAGAAATAAGTTTTAACTGATATTGCGTTATCACGCATTTTGAATACCCGTCCCACTCATTTTAGACACATGCTCAGCATCCCGCATTCGCGATAGACACACTTGCCCATAGGTCTCATTCCGTATTTCCGGCAACTGAACTATGGACGTTATGGACAATATGGACTCCATGGACTGTCATGGTAAAATACCTACAATTACTTGAAAAAATGCGATGCATGTGGTAGTTTGGGATTGAGAAAATTATTTATTTGCGATTCCACGTCTGATTAAATGAAGCTGGAGGAGGATTATCATGGATATCAATCTTCGAATAGCCGGCGAAGCCGGTCAGGGGGTTGTTTCGCTCGGTGAAATATTATCCGGGGCGCTGGCCGCATCCGGACTGCATGTGTTTACCGGCAAAAGCTACATGTCGCGGATTCGCGGCGGCCTTAACTGGACCGATATCCGGATCGGCAGTTCCGAATTGTTCGGGCTTAGAAACCGGATTGATCTGCTGACGGCTTTGACGCAGGAAGCATTAGATTTACTGAAAGATGACCTTAACCCCGGCGGCATCGCGCTGCTGGACGGCGAAGCTCCGGCTGAAGACGGCCTGCTGACGCTGAACTTCAGCGGAATTTCCAAAGCGATATGCGGCAGTGACCTGATGGCGAACACCGCCGCAGCCGGAGCTGTCTTCGCATTGCTTGGGTATAATCCGGACTCCCTGAAAAATTACCTGAGCAAGATTTTTTCGAAAAAAGGCGACGATATTATTGCAAAAAACTGCCAGGCGGCGCTGGCCGGTTATAAAGCCGCTGCTGAAAAAAATATAAAACTGTCCGCGGCGCCGGCCGGCGGAGTCTGCCGGTACGAACAATTGATCAGCGGCGCGGACGCCGCCGGACTCGGCGCGGCAACCGCCGGCATCAAACTGGCTACCGCCTATCCGATGACGCCGGGTACCGCCACCTTTAACTATCTGGCGGCGGTATCCGACAAATACGGCATTGTGGTGGAGCAGGCCGAAGACGAGATCGCCGCCGTGAATATGGTCTGCGGCGCGGTTTTCGCCGGGATTCCGGCTATGACCATGACCAGCGGCGGCGGTTTTGCGCTGATGTGCGAAGGCTTGTCACTGGCCGGCATGATGGAACTCCCTTTATTTATTCTGCTGGCGCAGCGCCCCGCCCCGGCTACCGGCATGCCGACGCGCACCGCCCAGGAGGATTTGAAATTCGCATTAAATGCCGGGCACGGCGAATTTACCCGTGCAATTTATGCGCCGGGAACGCAGCAGCAAAGTTATGACTTGACCAGATTGGCGATTGAAACCGCGCACCGCTGCCAGACCCCGGTCATCATGCTGACCGATCAGTTTCTGCAGGACGCCGAAAAAAATATCGCTCCTTTAGATGATAAATACAATCCCGTTGACCGCCATCTCTGCAGCAACAGCAATCCCGGTTATAAACGCTACGCACTGACCGCTGACGGCATTTCCCCGCGCGCCATCCCCGGCGGAGATGCACTGGTTGTCTGCGACAGCGATGAACACACGGAGGAAGGCCATCTGTCGGAAGATTTCAGCGTCCGGATCGCCATGCAGAAGAAGCGCATGGCGAAAGCGGGCGGACTGCTGGCGGAATTCGTGCATCCGGAATTTTTCGGCACAGTCAATGCCGGAATCACCCTGATCTGCTGGGGCTCCACTTATGGACCATGCCGCGAGGCGGTGGAACATCTTAACAGCGAAGGCAGCACTGCGGCGATGCTGCATTTTTCGCAAGTCTGGCCGCTGGACCGGAAGATATGCCGCGAATTTCTGGATAAATCCCGGCGTATAATTGTCGTTGAAGGCAACTACACCGGACAGTTCGCTTCGATTCTGCGCGAACAGCAAATCATCAGCAACCATGAACTGATCACCCGCTACGACGGCCTGCCGTTC
>CAIMFA010000317.1 GCA_903840185.1 uncultured Lentisphaeria bacterium
ATGATACATATAATAGGGGGTCTGCCAGAGCAAAGGATCTACAGAATATTACTAAATCAGTCGTAATCCCCATATTACCAACAACAACTTATTTGGATTATGGGGGATCCGATGGAACTATTACATCTGCGATAGCTTCCTATTTCCATTTGGATAAGAATAATGTATATTGTGCCGGAAAATTTATCAAACCGTTTCCATTGTTATATCCAATCTTTCTTTACTGCAAGCTATTATAATTCTGCATTTCACGCTACTATAGCAGCTCTGTTCAAGAAGATTATGTAGCTGGTTCTTGGCCTGAAGACAGCAGCTTTTCAGTCAATGCATTGACTCAGCTTCTTTATGAGATAAATTAGATATGTGTCAGCTATATGATATTTAAGAAACAAGCACAAATTTTAAAGATCTTTTTACTGTATTACAATATTTCAATGGATATAGCGTTTAGTAATTATGAAATATATGAAAAGGATCAGGTTATAATATGAAATTTATTTACGGATTACTGTGCATCAGCGCTATATTCAGTCTGACCGGATTTGCCGCGGATTCTGAAACCAAAGACCGCCATGTTCAGATCGAAGCTAAAAAAAATGGCAACACAGTGGCTTTGTATGCGCACCTTGTTGACTGCACAGAGGCGACAATCACCCTGAATGTGAATCTTGAAAACATGACCGCCTCGCCGCCTGTTCCGCTGACCGTTGATACTCTGGGAAAACAAGATTTGCTGCTTACAACCATCCATCCGACAAACGCGAAGAAAGGGCACAAGTATAGTTTTCAATTCCATTACAAAATAGGCCGCAGGCTTCAATTCGCGCCGATGCCGTTCCCCTATTCCCTGCCTTATGCCGACCAGGAATTCAAGGTGATAAAGGGTGATGACGGAGCCCGGGATGAGAACGCGGTAAACTGGGCAATGCCGGCCGGGACAACGGTTTGTGCCGCCCGCGAAGGGGTTGTCGTCGGCATCCGGCAGGATCTGGACGACAGCAAAGATGATAAAAATAAGGATGTTAATTATGTTGTCGTGAAGCATGAGGACAATTCTTTTGCAGAATATACTCATTTAAAGAAAAGCAGCCTGCTGGTCGCGCTTAATAAAAAAGTTAAGGCAAATGAACCATTGGCTTTATCCGGAGCCGGCTCATCTTCAAACCCGCATCTGCATTTCGCCGTATACTACACCATAGACGGCAAAACCAGAAAAACGATACCCGTGCAATTCGTGACCAAAACAGGCAATGCAACCTTGAAGGCCGGCAGCAGTTACTAAGGGGATAAGGTAGACAGTAGACAGAACAAAATGCGGAATGAAGTCTTAAACACGGTTAATCACAGCCCCACAAAGAAAAAACTTTTCTTTATTGTGTCGGGTTAAAAAAGGATTAAAATGCAAACATCTGAAATAATTGTAAAACAGTTAAGCGTCGGGGGATTGGATGACAATTTCTCCTATCTGCTGCATCATGCCGGCAGCGGGGACGCCGCGCTGGTTGATCCCTGCGGCGACATTCAGATTATCGAAGACGCAATTAATTCCTGCGGTATGGTCAAGCCGAAATATATTCTGCTGACGCACGGTCACGGAGATCATACTTCAGGGGTCAGTGCGGTCAGGAAATTCTTCAACGCTCCCGTCCTGGCGCATCCGGTCTGCACATTTCCTCACGAACGGACTCTGCACGACCGGGAAAAACTGCCGTTCGGCAATCTCGATATCGAAGTGCTGTTCACGCCCGGCCATTCATCAGACTGCGTATGTTATCATCTGACGGATGATTCCGCCGTCTTTACCGGTGACACGCTGTTCATAGATTGCTGCGGATACTGCAAGCCGGATAAAATGTTCAAAACCATGCGTGAAGTATTATATCCGCTGAACGATTCCAATATTGTATATTCCGGCCATAATTACGGACATGTACCGTTCGCGGCTCTCGGAGAGGAAAAAAAGACAAACCCGTATCTCTATATTAAAGAGTTGAATGAGTTTATTGAGGCGGTAAAGAAACTGTAAAAGCAGGAGTCAGGAGTCAGGAGTCAGAATGGAACAGAAGACATGGAACAGAAATCAAGTGGATAAATGCAGGAGTCAGAATAAATCCCGATTTTAGTTCGAATTTCATTCTGAATTTCAGATTCTAAATTCTAAATTTTAAATTCTGAATTCTGAATTCTGAATTCATACAAAACTTGAGTTTTGCAATTGACTCTTAATATTCTATATTTGCCGCACTGCCCGCGTGATGCGGGAAAATCTAACTGTTTCGCGTAAATAACAGCCGCCATTCGCCGCTGCCTGACTGGAAGTTGCCGGTCAAATGGAAACGGTAGATTTTTTTACCCCATGACCCGATCATGCGTTCGTCCTCAAGCGTAACAGCTTCCAGGTTTTCCGCAGTCAGTCCTGTGATTTTCAGTTCGATCCTGCCGTGCGCCAGCTGCCAGCACACCAGATCCGGAGCGGCGATGACCGGCTCAACCGGGGTGTGCAGCGGAATGTCGATCTGCAACAGTCCGTGCCGGATTGCCAGCTGATCGCTGATCGAGGCGGTTTTCGCCGCCACATTCAGTTCGGCGCAGCGGGTGTATTTCTGAATTCCAGCGGCAGCCGGATAGGCCGCGGTCAGGTCAAGCGTCATACTGCCGCCGTTACCGGTGGCCGAATGACTGGTGATCACGGCCTTAAACTCATAACCAGGCTGCTGGAGCACCCCGTTAACGGCCGGAATATTATGCCCCTGAGCGCCGATATACCAGAGGTCGTAACGCCGGTCGGAAAAAGTCTGGCGGCAATAGGAGGCGACGCCGGTGTCAATGATCACCGGGCTGCCGTCACAGAACAGTTCGAACTGCCCGATGTCATTGTGGTTGTGGCTTTCCGCATTATGACCGCCTTTCAGGGACAGAATCAGACCCTTGTCCGGCGTCATTGGATTTTCACGGGCAATAAATATCTGCAAATCGGGCAGCAGAGTGATGCCTTTATGCACCGGCTCCTGATATGCGGTATGTTCCGGCAGCCAGAAAAAGTTGCGCAGCATGAAAGTAAGGAAATTGCCGCAGTAATTGCTCAGCACCGGCACAGGCGGATGAGTAGCTCCGGGGTTGAAACCGTAAATAGCCGCCAGGGCGATACGCTGCAGGTGTTCGCTGCCGGATAATGCGCCGAAGTGATAGATTTGACCGGAACTCATGTGGGTGCCCCGGGCTCCGGAATCGGCCGGGCTTAAGAACCAGTCATTACACAGGTGAACACTGGCAATATAGTCGCCCATATTGCGGAACAGCGGCGTTTTGAAAGCCGCCGCCAGGGCTCCGCCGGTAGCCTGATCGAGCATGTCCATAAGCATCATCAGCTTGCCGCCGGCGACAGTCCAGTACATCGGGCCTTCATCACAACCGCCGTCCGGCTTGTAATTGGCAATAAAACGGTCATTGGCGCGGAGCAGTTTGCTGATCAGCACTGCCTCGCGTTCGGCATCGTTTAGAAAAGTCAGGGCGCAGCCGGTAACGTTGAACGAACACCACGGTGTCCAATTGTTGAAGCCATCCAGCCACCAGCTCTTTTCATGAAAGTTTTCCACCGGGACAACAACCCGGCTGATTACTTCATGGCTTAAGCGCTCGACCAGCGAAGGAGATATTTTCCGCAGTTCCGTTCCGAGCAGCTGCACGGTCTCAGCCAGCTGCATGCCGGTGACGGCGCAGAAAAGGTCTACCCGGGCGGTATAAGGTTTGGCCAGCGGGTCGTCCGGAAGATATTCGCTGTGGGCGGGCAGGCACCAGTCGGGTTCGCTGAGAATATGCCAGATGCCGTTGACGATTTCCTCAAGGTAGCGTCCGCGATATTCAAAGCATTCCGCCAGCACCATCAGACCGAGTCGGTTGCGGCGGGAAAAATACGGCACTTCGTAAGCGGTGCGGCTGCCGTCCCGGATATAAGCCATGAACAAACTGGCGGTGAGTTCCGCCCAGGGAGTTCCCGTCAGCGCCTGCGCCTGCTCCAGCAAATTCTGCCGCCAGAATTGCTGAGCCTGTCCGCTGCTGATTTTATCCCAGGCGGAACGGTCGGATGCCGGGGGAAAGAATTTTATCTGGCGGTTGTTTCCAAGTAAATCAGGCAGGAGTTCCGGTGAAAGCAGTTCCTGTAACATGAATTAAATTCCTTATATGATTGATAAGAATATTAATTTATGTTCTTTGACAATAAAATCCAGCGCAAAATATCTACTATTCGATAAATTATTCATTCAAACACATGTGCATGCATAGTTATTCTTCGCCGGTAATTGCGATAATCCCCGGAACGGCTTCAGTGCCGGCCGTCACTGCCCGAATGCTCAGCACCTGCTTATCCGGGTACGGGTTGCTCCATTTTGTGCAGTAAATCCCGATATGCCGGCAAAGCGGATTGGCCCCTTCCCAGGCAATGGCACCGTTGTTCACGGGTTTGGGTTCGTACCAGTCGGCAACTTCGCTGCCGCCGCGGATCGGGAAGCGGCTTTCACTTCCGTCCGTATAAGTCATGACGTATTCAAAATATTTTTCCTGCAGCGTGCTCCAGGCGGAACCATGCAGGAAATACAGATTTCGCACTTTGCGTTCGACCGGCACCGGTCGCGATTCCGCCGGCAGCCAGTCTATATGTCCCTTCAGCATCAAACACGATTTACCCTGATTCGCCGCCGGATCAATTATCTGAAACGGTACGCCGGCCATGGTCCGGAGTCCCACCGGAAGTTCGCGCATATCCATTTTTCCCTGATCGGTCCAGCCGCCTTTTCCATCGCCCGCTGTTTCATCCTTGAATCCCATATTCACAACCCCGGAAAGATTAATGAAAAAGCAGCGCGAAGGCTCGACAGTATAACCCTTGCGGGCATCATTGACCGCCTGCTGCTGTAATTCCTGCGCCTGAGTCAATTCCCGGTCGTATCCAGCCAGTTCGGCATCGAGCCGTTTCTGGACTACCGGCAGCAGTTCCCGGCAGCGTTCCAGAGTCCATGCCGGAACGGATGATGCAGGCTGCGGACGGCTGGAAATTTTCAACAACACCCGTTCCTGAGACGGCAGCAGCACCGGAATTCCACCCCGCAAGTCTTCAGCGGTCCACATATCACTGCCGGATTTAGTCAGATATGACGCTCCGGAGACAGCATCGTTAACCCGCCACTGGTCTCCGCCATCCGCCGGAACCGGCGGCAGGAAAAGCGCTGTCGCCGCCTGTCGTCCATTCCAGTTGCAGAGAAAATACAAACCGGTATCGGGACGGTTTATTGCTTGCACTTCCATCTCGTCAGGTGTTGCGCCTTCGAGCCCCTTCAACTGCCATGGCGGGGTATAGCCGCCATCATTCAACAGTTTCGCCGCCACTGCCGACATCCCGGCAATATCAAGATTTTCAACCCCGATATAAAAGACTTTGCCTTTGCCGATAACATTGACCGTAACCCACGGACGGCCATCTTCCCGCGTCAATACCGGCATCGCGCTCGTCAGCGAAAATGTATTACATGCGGCCGGAGCCAGACGCCGCCGGTCCGGCAGCAAAACACCGGCGGCAGATTTTTCCGGCAGACTGCCGCTTTTACGGACGCCAAGGAGCTGCCCGGATGTTACCGGATTAACCAGTTCGTCATACTCCAGCGAACTGCCGCATGCCATCACGATGCCGCCGTTCCTGACGAATTCCTCCAGTTTGGATAAAGTGGCGGCAAAAATATATTTGGAGTACGGAATTATGATCACCCGGTAATTTCCGGCGCCGTGTTCGTTCAAATCCTGCTCGCAGATAACCCCGGACGGCACATGCAGCCGCTGCAGCGCCTCATACCAGTTGATGCAATGTTTCTGATAGTTATAAATCTGTCCGGCCGATGCCTCCGGCAGCGGATTATGCCAGACGGTCGGCAGCGAATACAGCACCGCCACTTCCCGGCGGATTCGCGGCCCCGGCAGCACTTGCGGCGCCAGCGCGGATACTTCATTTTGAAAATCCTTGATCCCGGCCAGCGCATCCAGCGGATAGAGATATGGATTCAGCATGGACGGCGGCTGTTTCCGCCCCTCGGCTTTAGCGTCATCGAGAGTCTTCCAGTTAAAATCGCGGCCGCCTTTCCACCATGCATAAATCTGACTGCCGCTGTAATTGTGGAATACCTCGAACCAGAGCATGGTCGGGAAATCGCTGCGGCGGGTGGTGACGCGCCCGAGTTCAGCGTGATGACGGCTGATATAACTCTCCTGATTCATGACCGGCTTCCCCTGAGCAAAAGTAGTGGCGAGATCGCAGTCAAACATCGTTTCAATCCGCTTGCTGTTCATCACCTCGAACAGGTAATTCACTTTCTGCTTCTGGAACAGGCCGAAAGCGACGCCGCCTTCAGTGCCGAACAGATCGGCTGCCTTCATCAGTTTGTAGTAGTCAATGCCGTTGTTGGCATGCCAGAGCGAAGCCACACTGATTTCGATATCACAATAGGTGTCCGGCCGCTGATCGACAGACCTTACCGCCTTTACGCCATCCTGAAAAAATTCCACAAAGCGATCGCCCAGGAACTGCATCCATTCGCCGTACATGGCGCGATTCACTTCAGGGTTCATTCCCGCAGCCTGCTCGAACGAGCGCAGCGCGGTATCACGCCAGGCGGCATGCAGTTCTTTCAGATCGTCATGATACTTGCGTTTGAGCCACGCGGCGAAAAGTGCCTTGTTGCGCGGATGGGTGGAGTGGTACCATTGTACTTCGTTGGTCAATTCGTAAACCCACGGGTTGGTTTTACCTTGATTCAGCCAGTAGCGTGCGCCTTCGCGAAAATAAAGGTTATAGATTTTTCCGCCCAGCGGCTCTTCCGGATTGTATGGCAGAAACCCGCCGCTATGACAGATCGCTTCCGGCGCTCCGGCCAGCTTCACCCGTTTCAGTACACCCTTGTCGAAGCAGATATCCAGCCACAGACTGGAAAAATCGATTACCAGCGGCAGCGATCCAAGTCCGGCACGATGTTTTGCCCGTCCTTCCCAATGCTGGCGATAAGGGTTGCCCAGCAGCAGATCGGCCTGTTCCGGATTAAGCCCGAGTTCATCGAGATTCAGGTCACAGACCTGCCGCGGCCGGGTATAAACATGATCTGAATTAATCCCGAGCATGTTAGCGCGTTTTACGTCCATCATATCAGTCAGCAAATCGTTAGGCTGAAACGGCGGTTTGGCATTTTTTTCGCCAAACTCCCAGAAATTGCTGGTATCGTTAAGTCCGAGCATAAAAGTCGGCTGTCCCCGGTAGTAGAAACAGCCGTTCCTGATCTCCGGACGTTCCTGCCGGTCAGTCATGACCGGCGGCGGGAGTACCTTTGCCGGGACTGCATCTTTCAGGGAAATCACTTTCACAGCAGTAACAGTAAAGTCGGAACCGAAGCCGCCGCCCAGGGCAATGCCGCCACCCGGCAAAGGCGCTGCATCCTTGTACTCAATCAAGGTTTTACCGTTAATTTCCACAGCAAGACTGCCGCCGTCAACCGCCAGGCGCAACGTCAGATTTTCGTAGTTGTTGATACTGTCCCTGTAAAGAGCGCTTTTCAGAGTGACAATACCGCCGGTTCCACTTTTCTGCAGAAGCACGGTTCCCTGAGACGGCGGATTTATCACCACTCGGTAAAAATTCGGATATTGCATGCAGGCATAAAGGTTGAACGGCGCATACTGGCGGCGGCTGAATTTAACTTCGACGCCATATTGACGCCACCCGGCATCGCCTGCCTGAATCACCGGATTCTCTTTGTCTGAACGGATGTGCAGACCGTCGGCGGCAACGGTGAAGTTCCCTGCAACGGGCGCCTGCCAGCGCGGTGACCTTGTACAGTTATTGAAATCATCCTGAAAAATAACCGGATCAATGGCGGCGGCAAATACCGTCCCGCCGAATAATATCACCGCCAGTAAAAGTATTTCCTTCATGAGCCGATTTTCCCGTGGAATAATAGTTCAGTTTGACAAATTTATCTTAATTCTTTTGTTCAACATTATTTTTTAAAAAACCACCAACGTCCATTATTTTCTACGGATTTTCGTCGCGATAATTATTCGGGGAGAGTTTAACCAGCGTCAAGCCGGCTGCATGACCATCGACAAAAAGAAAATTGGCGGAATATTTGCCATGCCGGAAAGAAACATAGGCGCCGCCGCTGGTGAAAACATTGTAATTCCAGCGGTCGGTCCACCAGTTTCCTCCGTCGCTGACAATCACGCTCCTGCTCGGTTTGCGCAGACGGAAGACTGCCAGCGGAGTACCGGTGGAAGTATCCATCGCGCCGTTTATATTGTTAGTGTAACAGTAAGAATCAGTCGTGGTATCCAGCGAAGCGCCCCTGCTCTTGACCGGGCAGCGGAAAACGCTTCCCTCTATCAAAGGGTTGCCCTTCAGCGGCACCTGTTTCGGAAGAATATTATACCACTTCAAGCCGCCCCAGCTGTACTGCATCGGCGGCCAGTATCCCTTGCAGTTTTCACCATACATGAACAAGCCCAGCCCGATCTGTTTGAGTCCGTTCATGCATTGTGTGTCCCGCGCTTTTTCCCGCGCCTTGTTTAATGCCGGCAGCAGCATTGAGGCCAAAATTGCGATGATGGCGATCACCACGAGGAGTTCTATGAGTGTGAAATTAACGCAGCGTTTATTTCCGGGATGTCTTTGCATTTTTCTTCTCTCCTTAAGTAATAATCTTTTCATAAATCAACTTCCTTTGAAAAAATGATTTTCAAAACCTGTCGCACATACTTCTATTTTCCGGTATCACTGACCCCGCTTCCAGGATTGCGTTTCGTAATCTTTACTCCGGCATTCCGTCAAGCAGATAGATACAGATTGCTTTTTCTATTTATATTATAAACAGTATATAACGTTATGTCAACACTTATAACTTTTTTTATTGAATATTTTTAACTGATATTGACAAAAGATATATACTGTTATATATTAATTTACATAAAGCTTACAGACCATGATTCAAGGAGCAGGATAATGAACAGACAAACCACACCTCCGGTCACCCGGCAGATCACCCGGGAACTGGAGGAACAGATATTAAGCGGAGAACTCCAGGAGGGCGCCCGCCTGTACAGCGTACGGAATATCGCGGAACGTTACGGGGTCAGTATTGCGGTCGGACTGGCTGCCTACCGGGCTCTGGAAAAAAAGGGGCTGGTGGTGCGGGAGGCGGGACGCGGGACTTTTGTCAGACCCCGCCCGGACAGTTCCGATCATGGCCTGCGGGTTTATTCATGGAGCGGTATTTTTTCGCTCAATCCGGTTCAGGCGCTGCTGGCGGAACTGGCGGAACAGCTGAATGTGCAGAAATACGAATTTCATCCTTTTTATACCGCGCAATATGAGAACTACGACGAATATATCCAATGGCTGCAGATGGCGAACGAGTCGGGACGAAAACCGCCGGATCTGGTTTCCGTTGACGAAGGACTGCTGCCGGTGATGGTTGAAAGAAATCTGTTGCTGCCGTTAAACGACCTGCTCGAACGCAGTACGGAACTTGCAGTAAAGGATTTTCCGGAAAAATTGCTGCGGGGAATGACTTACAAAGGCAAAATCTACAGCCTGCCGATTACCTATTCGCCAACGGTGCTTTTTTATAACCGCGATCTCTTTCTTGCGGAAAAGCTGCCTGAACCGGATTCTGACTGGAGCTGGTCTGACTTATCCGAAGCGGTGTTGCGCATGACGCAGATCACGCCGTCAGGACAGATCGCCCGGTATGGCCTCGGTGTGGTTTTCAGCGTCAATGCGTTTGCTCCATTTATTTTTCAAAACGGCGGAGAACTCATCGACCGCAACGGTTCCTGCGCAATCAATACAGACGAAGCAATCGAAGGGCTGAATTTTTTCTCGAAGCTTTACCAGCTGCCGGGGGTATGCAGTCACAAGTTCGGTGATCCGCGCCGGGCGCTGGCCGACTTGCTGGCTAACGGATTGCTGGCGATGCTGATCGGCGATGCCCAGGATTACTATGTCCTCAAAGATGCCATGCAGGGGAAACAGTGGGGAATGGTCAGGATTCCAGGTCATAGCAATAATCATGCTACATGTATTTCAATGCAGGGCTGGGGAATCGGGTCGTCATCGGCTCATCCGGAAGACGCTTTTAAGTTCATGACTAAACTGTATAAAGACGAAAATCTCCACCGTTTCTGCCGGTTTTCAGATAAGCTGCCGGCCTGCCGGGCGGAAAATCATGACGTGCCGCCGCTGTTTCGCGAGGCGGTCAAAGACGGCATGTTTGCTTTACCGTCTTCGAGTATTAATGCTTTCCGCGGAATACATTCCACCATTACCACTGCGTTGAGCCATCGAATTTCAC
>CAIMFA010000318.1 GCA_903840185.1 uncultured Lentisphaeria bacterium
GCACAGTTTCCTTGAATTCGAAGATTAGCAGGCGGGCAAGAATGAGGGTAAATACCTCTTATAAGTACAAGTTGCTAGCTGAACAAGGAAACGAAAGCTGTGGCCATCGTTTATATATATATAGGTACCCTATATAGGTACCCTGTTCTGACGTCGAAGAAGTCTCACCTTCGTGAAATGGTGGACTGAGTTGTTGAATGAATGAACATGACCAGTCATAATTACAACGACTTAAGTTGCCTTGGACTCTCATTACACATGACCGTCACAACTATGACGACTAGGTGTGCCTAGGCTACGTCCAACAGGCCTGTCTCCATTTGCATAGACCTCACGAAAACTTCTTCGCCACGCAAACAAGTATCTAATGTTATCATTCAATATTAATTTATTCATAATAATACTCGACAGCCGTGCTGGCATAGGGAATGTAATGTAATGAGTCAAACAAAACCGGAAACGTCAAATTCCTGTCCGCCGAAAGACATTTTTCTTCTGCTGGCATGGGGGGCAATACTGGGCTGGGCAATATTTCAGAACTTTGTTCAGATCGCATATCTGGATTTAGTTTTTTACCGGGTGATAATAAATCAGGATGCGACAATATCGAATGCCGCGGTTGCCGGCGGTTCCGGCCTGGCAATAGTCTGTCTGGCGTTCTGGCGGATATACCCGGCACCTTCTAAATTCGCGCAATTTCACCGGGCGCTGCTGCCGCTGCTGTTATTGATCCCCGTTTTTTTTCTGCCATCCGGGGTCTATTCGGCATTCTGGTTTATTGCCATAACAGGAATAACTGCGTTTCGCTACTTCGCTATAACCATGCCGGAAAATCTGCCGCCGGAAAAAAACTTTAAAATTAAATGGCTGCCTCCGGTAATTATCGCCGTCTGCTGGCTGTGTTTTATCGCCGGAGGTTTCTATCTGCAGAAAAAGGCTTTTGATACTATGTATTTAGGCTGGTCAGACTGGGGATATTTTCTGGAAGCGCTGCGCAATACGCTGCATGGTAAATTCTTTCACGTCAACGGCTATTATCACGGCAATTTTCTAGGAGGGCGATTCTGTCTTGGCCTGGCAGTTCTTCTGCCTTATGTCTGGTTGTTCAATGACGCTTACTCGTTCTTCCTGATGAACTCATTTATTCTTGGCAGCGGCGGAATAATTATTTACTTTCTATGCAGAAAATTGAATTTCGCGCAAACTGAAAGTTTTATTTTCGGACTGCTTTATTTCCTGATACCGGGCTTTTTCAATATGAATATGGCCATGCTGTATTCATTCCACGAAGTTTATTTTACCATTCCGGCAGTTCTGCTGGCTTTCTATTTTTACCACAGCAGCAAGTATTTCCGGGCAATAATATTTTTCCTTTATTCTCTTACGATTCAGGAAACTGTGCCTATTCTCTATATTGGTTTTGCGGCAGTCTTCATATTGCAGCGCAAGTATAAACTTGGAACAGTTATTTTTTTCATCAGCATCATTTATTTTTTTACGATTTATAAAGTAGTTTTTCCGTGGATCGGCAGTCTTGCGGTTACCTCCTCCATGCACCGGTACGCGCATTTAGGTAATAGCATGATTGAAGTCGCGTTGTCGCCTTTAATGAGACCGGAGGCATTCTGGTCGTCTTTGTTAAGACCGGGGACTTTTTACTTTGCCGCCGCGCTGATTCTGCCGCTGGGGCTGCTGGCGTTGAGCCGTCCGCTGCTGTTGCTGGCCATGCTGCCGCTTTTCGGGTTTCTATGTATAGAGTTTACAAATCAGACGCAAAATGTAATGATGCACTATCAGACAATGATGCTTCTGGTGATCATTATCAACGCGATATATTGTTATAATTATTTAAAAGCAGGCAGAGTCAGTAATTTTTACCGGTTTCTGTTGAAAGGATTGCCGCCGGTCTCTGCCGGTTCCATCCGGACAGGGGCATTATATGCGTCACTTCTCTGTGCCGCGCTTTGTTATTATTTCTGCGCTCAAACACCGTTTACCAAAAATCCGGTATTATTCCTTCAGCGTCCTGATTGCAGGCCGGCGATGGCGGAGTTCAGCAAACTGATTCCGCCCGGAGTGCCATTGACTGCGTCCTACCGGGTTGCGTCTCACTTCCTTACCAGGAACAACGTATTTTACGACTACAACCCTTATGATACCAGTTTCGGACTGAAAGATTATGTCATATTCGATCTCAGGGATACACTTTCACAAGGCGCCATGCTTCCACTGCGTGACTACCTGCTTAAAAACAAAGATTACAATCTGTTGCGGGCGCAGCCTTTTCATGATCATTATTTTATGCTTTTCAAAAAAGAAAAGAAGAATCCGCTGACCCCGCCGCTTGTAACCCTCAGCAATGAGCAATGGAATTCCATACGTAATAAAATCGCGATTGATGATGCTAATTTTGAGCTGAAAACAATTCTTGAAACCCGGGATGATAAACTGATTATACGACTCTTCCTAAAAGTAATAAAAGTGCCGGATTATGATGTTTTCATCAAATTGAATGTTTCCGGCAATGGACAGAACAAGGAATTCTCCTGTCTTTTCGGCAATGGATTTTATCCTGCTTATTTTGCTAAACCAGGGGAAGTTTATCCGTTTACCGCAGTTGTTCCGGCTTCCTTTGCCGACGGCCTCAATGCCGGATGCGAGCTGGAGAAATTGAGTTTCCAGCCGGCAAAACCGGAATCGTCAAACGCGCTGATACCGCCGCAACTGTAATTTCAGTCAACTATACTCTGCGCGGTTGAAAATTCAACTTATAGATGAATAGGATTGTGGATTGGATTTTTTCGATCCGA
>CAIMFA010000319.1 GCA_903840185.1 uncultured Lentisphaeria bacterium
AGTTCTAAAGTTCTAAAATTCTAAAGTTCTAAAGTTTTTTAAATCTAAAAGCACTAAAGTCCTAAAGTTTAGATTTTCTAGATACAGTTGAGAAAATAGCCAGCAACTCTGACGTTTCATTTTTTAACCAGATGAATCCGTCCTGCTGCTCCTGATTAAATTTCCATGTACATTCAATTATTTCAAGCCAATACATCGTTTCTGACGCTTCTTTTTCAACAATACCGATTTTATGCGTAAAATCATTTTTTGATCCGGCCCGGTTTGCCTCCCGGTAATTAGCTCCAATTGATGTCGCGGAACGCAATATTTGTTTAGCAACTACGCCATCAATCATTGAACATTGAAAAGATTTTAGAAATAAAATAACTTTGACGGCATATTCTTTTGTTCGAGACTCTAAAATCTTTTTAAAGTCCTTATTATTCATTATGACAAATTCCCCCGCTTTCCAATCGACTTTCCCAACTGGCTTCCCAAAAACTTTAGCTTTAAAATGTTGAACTCTAAAACTTCCCAACTGGTTCCACAGACTTTAGAATTTTGAACTCTAAAACTTCCCAACTGGCTTCCCCCAACTTTAGCACTTTAGAACTTTAGCACTTTAGAACTCTTATTTGTATATTTTATACTGTGCTGCCCTGGCCCTGAAATCGCTCAAGGGCTTATCCCAGGCGGCAACGATCGTTTTATAGTTTTCGCCGGCCATGACCATTTCCCTGACTTTGGCCGTGCCGATGGCTTTATCAAAACCGTTGAATTTTTCCGGCTGCCATATAAAATGCTTTGAATAATATTTCTGGAGATAACAGAGAATGGCGATTGTCGCCACGATCGGGCGGCAGTTGGCGTCAGTCACGGATATTTTGACGCCGTGAATCAGCTTTCCGGCCATGAAGCCTTTGGCGGGCACGTAGCTGAACGGTATAAACCGGATTCCGGGAATGCGCTGGGCAGTGAGATAGGTGGCCATGTGTTCGGAATCAATCCACGGGGTCGCAATGATTTCAAACGGCGCGAAACCCAGTCCGATATTGGTCTGTCCCAGAGTGCCGATGGTGCCGGTGATGCAGTAGTCCTGCGCGGAACGCGGAGTGGGCACGTTCGGCGAAGTCGGAACCCAGGGCAGTCCGGTATCCGCCCACAACATGTCACGGCGGTAATTGATCATCGGGACCACATACAGTTTGCAGTTGATATTATGCTCCTTGTTCAGGTACCGCGCCAGTTCGCCGGCGGTCAGCCCGTAGCAGTACGGAATCGGATAAAGCCCGATGAAAGAGCGGAATTTGTTTTCAATGATCGGGCCGTCCATGGCCACTGCCCCCAGGGGATTGGGCACGTCCAGCACGATAACCGTTTTTCCGGCGGCCGCGCATGCCCGCATGCATTCCGCCATGTGCCAGATATAGGTATAAGAGCGGCAGCCGATATCCTGGATATTGTAAATCAGCACGTCAATCTTGTCCAGCGCTTCCTTCGTCGGACGGTGGTCTTTGCCGCCGTGCAGCGAATAGACGATCAAGCCGGTTTTCGGGTCGCGGATGTTGCCGAAGTTTTCGCCGGCCTTGATATCGCCGCGGATGCCGTGTTCCGGTGCGAACAGCACCTGCAAATTAACATTGGGGTTGGCTTTGAGCAGATCGACCGTCGCCTGTTTATTTGAATTGACGCCGGTCTGATTGGTCAGCAATCCCACCCGCTTGCCTTTAACCAGGTCGGTATGCTGCTCCAGAAACACTTCCAGTCCATTGGTGACTTTCCCGTAAACGCTGCCCATCATCATAATGCATCCCGCGGCCAAAACCATCTTCAAAGACAGTCTGCCGCCTTTGAACGCAACTTTATTCCAGTCCATACATATCCTTATTCTACATTGTTTTTAATCTTAAAAAATTTACATGGCAATCTTGAATATTTCCATTACCGATGGTATCTTAATAGACTTTTTTTTAGTATGAAGGCTTCAGGCCCCACTTTCAATAGTGCTTGACACCTGTAGCCGGATAAACATGAACTCTTAACAAATAGGAGCAAGGGATGGCAACTGCAAGTCAGGCGAAACACAAATTCTGTCGTAGAATCGGACAGTGCGTTTGGAGTGATCCAAAATGCCCGAGCGCGAAACGTCCGTACCCCGCGGGGCAGCACGGCAAAACCGGCCGTAAAAAGAAACTTTCCGGATACGGCGAACTGATGATGGAAAAACAGAAACTCCGCGCTCATTACGCGATTTCTGAAAAACAGCTCGTCCTCGCTTTCCATAAAGCGAAACAGGGCGAAGGCAAGACCAACGAAAAACTGATCCGCAGCATCGAACAGCGTCTGGACGCGTTCCTGTACCATAGCGGTTTCGCTCCGACTATTTTCGCGGCGAAGCAGTTTATCACTCACGGACATATCATGGTTAACGGTAAAAAAGTTGACCGTCCGTCATATCAGATGCAGGAAGGCTTCAGCGTTACCATTAACGCCGAAAAGTCTCCCGCCATCGCGGAAATCGCTAAGAAAACCAATTCTACCGTTCCCGGCTATATCATGGTCGAGACCGAAGCATTGAAAGCCACGCTCGTGCGTATCCCGGAAATCTCTGAGATCCCGGTCAACGCCAATATCATGAGCGTCGTTGAATACTACGCCCGCTAATCTGATTCTTCAGAAGCACCAGAACCCGGAGCCCTCAAGGCCCCGGGTTTTTTATTTCGCAAAAGAAGTCAAACTCTGACTCCTTCCGGCTGTTTAGTTGTTGCTCCGTGGTTTCGCTCTGCGGGTGGGGTCGGCTTCGGCGGGATTGTCGGGCCAGTGGTGTTTGGGATAACGGCCTTTCATGTCTTTTTTTACCAGTTCCCAGGAACCGTGCCAGAACGCCGGAAGGTCGGAGGTGATTTGAATCGGGCGCATGGCCGGCGAAAGCAGCCGGACCCGGAGTTTGATGCGGCCGCCGCCGATAGCCGGATGGACGGCGCAGCCGAACATTTCCTGCACCCGCACCGGCAGTTCCGGTTCATCGGTCGAATAATCAATGCGGATGTTCGAACCGGTGGGAACTGTAAAGCGTTCCGGGAATTCGCGTTCCAGCCTGGAACTTAATTCATAGCCGAGAGCGGTATTAAGCACAGTTTTAAGGTCGAGTTTTTTGAGGGCGTCGAACGAGCGGATGCCGGCCAGGAACGGTTTCAGCCAGACGTCCAGCGAATGCCGCAGGGCTTCGTCCGACCAGTCCGGCCAGACATCAGGAGACAATTTTCTGGCAAAATTGACCCGCTCCCGCAATGAGGCGGTTTCATCGGACCAGGGCAGCACTTGCAGTCCGGTTTCCCTGATGCCTTCGATGATAGCGGCGGCGATGAGTTCCGGCGCTGGGTTGTTGAGCGGGGCGGAGTTGATGACCAGGGCACCGAGCCGGGTTTCGCGGACAATGGCGGCGGCCTGGCGTTCGCGGTCGAACCGCATGGAATCGACGGCGGTGATCATGTCGGAGAAGTATTCCCGCAGTTCAGCTTCAGTTACCGGCGCGGCGAGCTGGATTTTCGCATCAGCCCCTGCCCCGTCAAGCCGGGCGGCGACGATGAACTCGCTGGAGGCAACGCTTTCAGCTTCTGCAAAGCTGGCTCCGCGTCCGCCGCTCAGAAGGTAATTCAATGAACCGGGTTTGCGTTTTTTGCCGATGCGGTCGGGATAGGCGAAAGCGGCAAGCAGCCCGGCATGGTCAAAATCATGCTGCTGGTATTTTTCGCCGAGGATGCGCAAAAGCTGGTCGCGGATCGTCAATACCTGACGGCGGGTACCGCTCAAGGTTCCGGAATAGTTGTCACTGTCGCCGCGCAGCATTTGCAACCGGGTTCTGAGGTCAGTTCCGGCCATACTCCGGCTGCCGGCGATATCCCGTTCCTCCAGCAGCGCGGCAATCTCGCAACCGAGGGCGGACAGGCGCAGTTTGCCGGCATGAAGCAGCATGGAACCCAGTCGCGGATGCACCGGCAGAGCAGCCAGTTGTTTTCCGGCGGCGGTGATACGGCGGTCATGGCCGATCGCGCCCAGTTCGCGGAGCAGTTCCGCCGATGCGTTGAGGGCGGTTTCCGGCGGCGGGTCAAGCCAGCGGAGACTGCCGGCTTCCGCCCCCCATAATGCCAGCTCCAGACAGAGCGGCGCAAGGTCGGCTTCATATATTTCCGGGCGGCTGAAGTCCTCCAGCCGCAGATGGTCGTGTTCACTCCACAGGCGGCAGCAGATACCGGGTTCCATGCGCCCGGCGCGCCCGCGGCGCTGTTCAGCGGACGCCTTTGAAATCCTCACGGTGCGCAGCGCGGTCATGCCGGTGGACGGATCGAAAAGCGCGGTTTTGGCGTAACCGCCGTCCACCACCATGCGAACGCCTTCGATGGTCAAACTGGTTTCAGCGATATTGGTGGACAGCACGACTTTGCGTTTGCCTTCAGGCGGCGGCAGCAGCGCGGCGTCCTGCGACTGGCGGTCGAGACTGCCGTGCAGCGGCGCGATGATCACATCGTCCCCCACCCGGCCATGCAGAAATCCGGCGGCGGCGTTGATTTCACCCGCTCCTGGCAGAAAAACCAGAATGCTGCCGGATTCATCCTGCAGCAGTCTGAGTACGGTTCTGGCGGCGGCGGCAGGCAGGTCGCGCAG
>CAIMFA010000320.1 GCA_903840185.1 uncultured Lentisphaeria bacterium
AATTAATGGTTCCACGCGACCCCAAAACGCATCAGAAACTTCCCATGATTTGATCTTTGCCATTATGTACTTCCTTTTAGAAGAATAAAATGACACAAATTTTTAATATTTCAACTTTTATTTACGGATAAGCACTTAGTCGCTTCTCTGCCGCCGGCCTGTTTATATTCGGGCGCGTCAATGCCCCACAATCTGATTTCAACGGATTTCAAGCCGTCCTGCATCAGGAATGTATCGCCGTCGTATATCAATGTGACTTTTCCGGAGATGGATTCCGCCGCCAGGGAAAATGCCAGCAGCAGGAATAATATTAACGCTGCTGTTGTTTTCATGGTTAAATCTTCCTATGGTAAATATAATCAATGCGTTAATATAGTGCCGGAAAGAAAATCATTCAAACTTTACGGCCTGCAATCAGCGGGGTTATCGGCAATCTTTTTGCTGTAATTCGAAATCCCAGTGAATTACCGCCAGCATCTGCATTAGTTTATCAAATTTAAATAACCGCCTTTAGAAAAATTGCCCGGTATTACTCTATCAAAACACAGTTAATCCTAAAAAAATGAGTTGAATTATAATTTTAGTTATAGGTTGTTTTAAATAAATATCTTATGGAAAAGTAATTTAACAAAAAGTCAGGAACTATTAATTGCCTGAAATTCAGAATTCAACCCTCTTGGCCGACCATTGCACCATGTCTGCACTGTGATTTTGAACTTGCAGTGTTTTCCACAGCGGCGCTCAAAATCACAGCACATCCACGGCACACTGACTCGACAGCTTTTTAGGTTTATAAGCCTTATGGAATTCCTATCGTATCGACGGCCTGGAACTCGAATGGATCATTCGTTTTTGTACCCGTGATTACCTTTGATGGTTTGGTCCCGGGCATCAGCTCGAAGTCCGGGGTGAACTGTACCAGAGTACTTTTTAGCTGATCGAATGGTTTGCGGTCTCCTGTGAATTTCGCTTTGCCTGCAGCAATCAGGTCATCAAACGTAGCTTTGCCGGCCATCACCGTTTCCAGATCGGAACGATTGATTGTGATAGTCAAATCCGGATTCTTTGCCTGCTCCCCCTTGATGTTGGTGAGTGTTGAGTTGCTCATCTCCAGCACAAACTTCTCGCCGTTGTCGGGCGTGATCAGATTGATCGTGAATTTCATCCCTTCGGCCTTCCCGCTGTCCATGCGGATGCCGAGAAAATCAAGCCACAAGTCAGTCGTCATGCCGCGGATCATATCCGGGCCGCTGCTTTTTGGCGGCACTCCTGCTGGAATTCCCGAGCGCAGCTCATAGGCGGCAGCGAGGAAGCTGTTGCGAACGCTCGGACTTTCTTTCTGGTAGCCGATCTGTTCGAAAGTATCCGCCAGCAGGTTCTTTGCCGCCTGATTGCCGGGTTCGGCATATACGAGCTTGTTGAGAATCTCCACCGCATAGAAATACTTGCCCTGGTCGAAGAGTTCCTTGCTTTTGGTCAATATCTTGCCGGCGCCGCCCATCATTTCGACATACAACGGGGCGGAGTCTTTCGGAGACAGCGGCATCAGCGTGGCCGGGTTGGCATCCCAGTAACCCAGATAGCGGTTGATCACCGCGCGGCTGTTGTGTTCCTCGGAGCCGTGGTAGCTGTGCGCCGCCCACTGCCGCTGCAGGCTCTTTGGCAGCTTGTATACATTGTGAATCTCGTTGATTGTCACTCCCTTGTTGGCGTAGTGCAGCACACTGTTATTAAGGTTCCCATAGGTATCCCGCTGTGTGCGCATCACTTCCTGGACACGGGCGTTGCCCCAGCGAGGCCAGCTGTGTGACGAAAACATCACATCTGCATCCTGACCAAAGCAATACAGCGCGGCATTGATGTGCTTGGACCAGGCCAGTGCATCCCGCACCAGCGCACCGCGCAAAGTGTAAATATTGTGGATAGTTCCGGTGATGTTCTCTGCCGCCCAGAAAGCCTTGAACTGCGGGAAGTAGGTATTCATCTCCGAAGGGGCTTCGGTGCCGGGCGTATTCTGGAACACCATTTCCACCCCGTCGACGGTTAGCGTCTCAAAGTCTTTCACGATATAACGGCTGGGTTCAATCAGACCGGTGTTTCCTGATGCCGTGTTCTTGCCAATCGACTGGTCAACATGGCCAAACGGACTGCGCGGCAACAGTATCCCGTACTGAAAGAATGACCGGCGGATCATGGCATTACCCGCATATACATTCTCGACCACCGCATGTTTCATGAAGCCGGCCGGCGCTATGATTGGCACCTTGCCGCTCTTTACATCAGCCTCGTCGACAACACCGCGCACGCCACCGAAGTGATCGAGGTGAGAGTGCGAGTAGATGACGGCAATTACCGGACGTTTGCCGAGTTTTCCGTTAATCAACTCCAGCGCGGCTCTGGCGGTCTCTTTGCATGTCAGCGGGTCGAACACAATCCAGCCAGTGTCGCCTTTGATGAAACTGATATTGGCAAGATCGAAGCCGCGAACCTGGTATATTTTACCAGGTACTACCTCATAGAGCCCGTAGGCCATGTTCAATACCGCCTGGCGCTGTAAAGACGGGTTAATGCTGTCAAATACCTTGTCCTGCAGCAGAAACTCGTAACTGCCCATGTCCCATGCCACATTGCCGGCATCGGCCATGATCTGCTTATACGCCGGCGCGGCAATGAAACCTTTCCCGGATTCTTCAAAATCACGCTTGTCCTCGAAAGGCAGGGTTGAGCGGAGGCCATTCTGTAGTCCGATCGTATAATTCGACGGCATTTTGCCTTGCGGATGGAAGTGCCTGCCCTCCATTGCTCCGGGGTCTGACAGTACAGCGCCGCCGCCTGCCGCAAAGGTGTTTAAGCAGATATTTCCGGAGATTGCGATTGCCATGGCCAGTTTGAGCATTTTATCGGTTTGCATTTGATCCCTTTCTGTGATTAGAGGATTCTGATCAGGGCTGCTTCGTTCAAATAATAACTACCCGATGAACTTAATCTAGTCGTCATGAATAATTTTTCAATAATTTGCATAAAACCATTCCATAATTCAATTCTAATATCATTACCTGAAATAATCGGTGTTAGCTATAACCAGCTGCGGATAATAAGTTGCTTTGTGTTTGACAAATTCAATAACCGCCGGAGCTGCCAGTTGAAACGCGAACCTGCTCAATGGAAACGGCCTGGTTTCAGTAATGAATGACAGCAGAACCGCCAGCGAGCCGCCGTGAGCGAATACTGCCAGGTTCAAATCCTCCGCCTGCGGTTCAATGCGGAAACCGCCCGCTCCGGCATGAACCCCGAGTTTTTTCAGTTCCGCCAGGAATGGCGGACAGATTCTGGCATACAGCTCGAAAGTTCCTTCGCCCAGTTCGGTTTTCCAGGTTTCTTCAATGTCGCAGGTCTGATAACTGTTCATAATCGCGTCAAATTCAGCAGATGGAAATTCTTTGAAGGCGGGATTGACATCCCATTCTTTTAGAAAATCAAATGTTTTTATTTCCAAATTTCTGTCTTTCATAACGATTGCCGCCGTCTGCAATGCCCGGCCGTAAGGCGATGAAAATGCCGCTCCGATTTCGATTTTACTCAGGGTTTCGCGCAGTCTTTCCGCCTGCTCCATGCCGGTACGGGTGAGGAAATTCTTTACCGGCGGTTGCGGACAGGCAAAAGGATCGCCGGCGCTTTCACCATGCCGTATCAGTATGATTTTCATAAAGCCCCCTGCAATTATGTGATGCCTGTTAATTTAACCACAAAGTCACAAAAACACAAAGCCTTTTGGGTTTTCACCTGGAAAAAACTGTGCCTTTGTGTCTCTGTGGTTAATTCCCGCCCCTCGATATTCATATTTTTTTATTTATAGCTTAAATTACGGATTGCAAAGGAGGTTTAAAGAATTATTATTACCGGATAATAATTTTAACAACTATAAACGTTTTTACAGAACGGAGACAGATACTATGAAGAAAGTATTGATTCCTACTAAGCTGGATAAATTTGCCGCCAACATTCTGGTTGACAAAGGCTACACCGTCGTGCTCGATGCAACGACTCCGATGGAGGAACTGGTCAAAGCCAATGCCGATGCCGAAGTGCTGATCGTGCGCAGCGAAAAAGTCACTCCGGAAATCATTGACGCCCTGCCGAAACTGCGCCTGATTGTGCGTGCCGGCGCCGGTTACAATACGATTGACACCAAATATGCCAGAAGAAAAAATGTCGATGTCATGAACACTCCCGGCGCCAATTCCAATGCGGTCGCCGAAGAAGTGGTCGCGATGATTCTGGCGGTCTGCCGGTTTGTGGTTCCCGGCGATATCACCACCCGTGCCGGACAATGGGAAAAAGGCAAAATGCTGGGCCGCGAAATCACCAACAAGACCATCGGTATTCTCGGCCTGGGTAATATCGGCCGTCTGCTGATCAAGCGCCTGGAAGGCTTTGAAATGAAGGTGCTCGGCTTCGATCCGATGATTGCTCCGGGAATGGCGGAAAAACTCGGCGTTGAACTCTGCTCGGTTGAAAAGATTTTCGCCGAATCAGATTTTATCTCGCTGCACATTCCGGAAAATAACGAGACCAAAGGCATGGTAAACCGCAAACTGCTGTCGTTGATGAAAGACGGAGCGGTGCTGGTCAACTGCGCCAGATCCGGCATCATCAACGAAGCCGACCTCCGCGAAATCAAAAAGGAAAAGAAAATCCTGTTCTGCACCGATGTCTACCCGAAAGACGAGCCGGGCGAAAAACCGGTTGCCGATATTGCCGACCTGATGCTGCCGCACCTTGGCGCCAATACCAAGGAAGCCAACATGGAGGCGTCGAAACGCGCCGCCGAGCAGGTGATTGAATATTTTGAACAAGGCATCACCAATTGTGTGGTGAATAAAGGTATTCCGGACGGTCTGGACGCCAGCTATCAGCGCCTGGCATATGTGCTCACCGGCATTGTCCGCTGCTATTTCGGCAAAGACGTGCATCCGGCGCGGGTCGAAACCAGTTTTTACGGCGATCTGCAGCCGTATGCCAAATGGATGACCGCCCCGATTGCCGCAGGGATTTCCGGGGAATTTGATCCGTCGATGGACTCAACCGACGCCGAAAGTTTCCTGAAGAATCGCGGCATCGAGCTGGTCAACCGCACCACCGATGAAGGCAAGCATTACGGCGAAGCCATGACAATTGACCTGTTCGCCGGCGGCGACAAGATCAGCAAGGCCAGTGTCCGCGGAACCATCACGGAAAGCAATCTGATGATTTCCAGGCTCAACAACTTCGACAAGCTTTACCTGGAACCGACCGGGCATAACCTGTTCGCCGAATACAGCGACGAACCGGGCGTGATCGGCAAGATTGCCAGCATTCTCGGCGAAAAGCAGATCAACATCATTGATATCCGCGCCCCGCAGGATTTGAAGGCCGGACGTTCGCTGGCGGTAATCAAAACCAATGTGGAAGTTCCCAGGGAGCTGATTGAAAAGATCAAGTCCGCGATCAAAGCGATAGCCGTTTTTCAGTTCAGCTACAATCCTTAATCCGCAATACTGGTTCAAGTCAAAAAAAACGGCGCTGAAACTCAGCGCCGTTTGTTTCGTCCAAATGATATTTACGTTTACTTTGCCGCTGCCGGGACTGGTTTTTCCGCAGGAGTTGCTGTGACGGCTGGGACTGACTGAACGGCGGTTTTGGCCGGGTCGGCTTTCTGCTGTTTTTCTGCGAAATCCTTGGCCATTTTTTCCATTTCCGGCATCAGTCTCATCATGATAGACTGCACCAGTTGCATTGCTTTCTGTTGTATTTCCGGTTGCTTATCCAGAAGCTTCTTCCCTATGGGAGACTCGTAGAACTTAATCATGGCATCGAGTTCTTCAGTAGTAAATGATTCAGCATAGATGTTTATAAAAGGACCTTTCAGCTTTTCCCAGCTCAACTCTCTGGACACCAGCTCCATGATGGAACGGTTGAATTCTTCCATATTCTGAAGATCTTTGCCTTTAAGCCGTTTTGACATCATATCCATCTGCATTTTCTTCATCATGTCAAGGGAACGGGTCATAGTCTGGCTGATTTTCATGGTATCCATCAATTTTTCCGCCAGTTCCTTGTTTTTTGCTGTGTCTACCGTGTCGGCAGCAATTGTTACAGAAACAAATGCCATAAACGCCATCATAAACATTATAATTTTATTCATAATTATTCCTCTTTTATTAAATGATTAAATTCTATTTTGCGAACCGCTGAAATAACTATTTCCCGGTTCAAATTTTTCATCCGTCTTTTTGTATATATCCGGTGCCAGCCTCCTTTATACTTGAATATTGATAAGTTGCAAGAATGATAATTTTGTGATCACTGCAAATTCTCCTAAACACTCATTATACTATATGCAGGCTCTTTTTATTTACAAATATTACGAT
>CAIMFA010000321.1 GCA_903840185.1 uncultured Lentisphaeria bacterium
TGTGTCTTTGTGCCTTTGTGGTTAAAAAGAGTTTTTAGGGACTGCGGGATACCTCTGTGGTTAACATAGGGCTCCAACGCGGAAGACAAGCGTCCGGAATGGTGCAATAACGGTTCAAGAAGCAGTGACAGGAAAAAAATTATGCTGAAAAAAATCAAAGTTTTTTTTACCGACGAAGTCTGGAAAGTAAATCTGGACGAGATGGACTATGCCAAAGGAACGGCGGTAAAGTCTATCCGGGTTTTAATCCTGGCTATAAAGGATTTTGCTGAAGACCACTGCCAGCTGCGGGCATCCGCGCTGACTTTCTATACCGTTTTTTCAATCGTTCCGATCGCCGCGCTGATCTTCGGTATCGCCAAAGGATTCGGACTGGATGGCACGCTCAAAGCCCAGTTGTGCCAGTATTTATCTGAATATCCCGGCCTGGTGGATAAAGTCTATGCACATGCTGAGACTATGCTGCGCGAGGCCAAAGGCGGCATGGTTGCCGGTATCGGCGTAGTCTTCCTGTTCTGGACGGTCATGAAAGTTATCGGCAATATCGAAACGTCATTCAATTATATCTGGGGCGTCAAGAAAGGACGCTCTGTATGGCGGATGGTCAGTGATTACATGCTGATGGTCTGCGCCTGCCCGATTCTGATTATAGCGTCCGGCAGCGCCACTGTGCTGCTCAGTTCGCATCTCACCAGTTTTATTGACAACCACGTCTCGTTTCTGCGCGGGGTAAGCACCCCCGCCATCCTGAAACTGCTGCCGATGGTGACGGCCTGGCTGCTCTTCTCCTTTGTCTATGCATTCATGCCGAATACTAAAGTCAAATGGAAATCGGCGGTGATTGCCGGTATTATCAGCGGAACCGTCTACCAGGTGGTGCAGGAAGGCTATATCTTCCTGCAAGTCATGCTTTTCACTAAATACAATACTATATATGGCGGTCTGGCGGTTCTGCCGTTGTTCCTGATCTGGCTGCAGTTGAGCTGGCTGATCGTGCTGTTCGGCGCGGAAATCTCGTTCGCCCATCAGAATCTGGAATCTTATGAATATGAGCCGCATGCGCTGGATATCAGCTATAATCTGAAGAAGCAGTTGACTGTTCAGGTAACGATGATGATCGTCAAAGCCTACCAGCAGGAACTGAAACCGCCCACTGATATTGAACTGGCGCATCAATCCGGCATTCCTGTCCGGCAGGTGCGGGATATCCTGTTTCATCTGCTGGAAAGCGGAGTGATCGCTAAAAACAGCGATAATAACAGCGAGTCCGGGTATATGCCGGCGATTCCGGCGGATAAACTGACTATCCAGTATGTGCTGGAAAAAATCGAGAATTGCGGAAAATGCGAATTCCCGCTGCCCGCCACTGATGAATTCCACCGGCTGGCCGCTTCATTCAAATCGCTGGAGGAGACCGTGCGTCAATCTCCTGACAATAAACTTTTGAAGGAAATCTAGGAAAGTTGAAAAAAATACTTTAACCACGAAAGGCACGAAAATTCACGAAAAAAAGCCAATACAGTTTTACCACAAAGGACGCAGAGCACACGGAGGAA
>CAIMFA010000322.1 GCA_903840185.1 uncultured Lentisphaeria bacterium
CAATAAAAACCCAGAAGCAGAAACATATTTTAGAAAACTAAATAAAATATTACAAGACTTAGACCCCAATCGCGTCTCTTTTGTAAATCATTCTGATCATCTGATAAAATGGGATGGACGCATGATGCGCACGGGTGAAACATTAGCTGGCAGTTCCGTATTTTGGGCTAATCGATTTGCTGAAAATAGGCTTAAGAAATTACGGGAGTCATTAAACGGAGCAGGATTGAATAATGTGCCTCAAATAGCTATCTATGGAGCTCAAGGTACCGCGAATGCTTTGGTGAATCAAGACTTGTTGACTTTAAATAAAATTGAAGGCATTACTTTAGATCAAGTCAAAACAATAAGTATTCCCGATGATATTTGTGATTATATTACAGTTCCATTTGGTCAAGGTTTTGCCGGCAGCGGCCTGTTTGCCTATGATGCCTATTATACATATACCTGGTATAGTATTGTTGATGAACGCGGCCGCTCTAAAGAAGGCCGACGCGAAGGTATTAGAAAAGGAATGGAAATAATATATGCTGCCCAGGATGCTCCGCAATTAGTTTTAAAAGTTGAGCCTGTTGACGATGCAAATATGCAAATTACAGTCAATGCCAGTTCAAAAAATGCACAAATCAAAGATATTATAGCAGAAATAAGTTATGACGGAGGAGTAAATTGGGACAAAATCGATAACATTAATGCTGATAAAACGAGCGTTATTTATAAGTTACCAGAACTCTGGATGTATCCTCATCTAGCTATGGTTAGAGCTATCGCGATTGATAGTAATGGTAAAAAATCACTATATAGCGTATGGAATGTTTTCCCTTGGTCAAAACCTGTAGTGTCGTAAATAGCCTGCGGTGCAAAATCCCTGTAATGCTATTAGATAAGCGAATGTCTAGTTTTTTTAAGGTCGCTTTACAATTTTTGAAGGGAGCAAGATAAATGGTTTATTTTTGCCTGCTCCAAGACAAATAATTTTTAAATTATTTATTATACAATTTGTTAATTTCAGACAAGAATACATCGCTTTTAGAGCCAAATATAAACTTTTATATAACCTCCTAAATCAAGGAACGTTAATTGATGAATAAACCGACAAATCGTTTTTTAGCATTATCAGGAGCGGATGTCAATCATATACCGCACTGGGAGCACTGGTCTAACCCGGATGCCGAAACTTATATAACAGGAATTGACCATTACGCTAAGCCATTAAGCGCTAGAAAAAAATTATTGGACTTCTATCCAGATATTAATTTACCATTACCGCATAATGATGATCCAATTCCGCGTCCCGACATAAATTTGGCTGACAAGGGAATTGATAATGATAAAATTGCCGTGCGCTGGGGTGATAGCTTAACCGGCACCTGGCAACATGGAGAAGCGTTGTTTATCAACGAAGAGGATGTTTTAAAATTCAGCCCCATCAAGCAGTTGGATTTTACGCAATACCCGGTTGTCGAAAATCATAACTATTCAGCAAGCGATGCAGAATTGTATAAGATGTTCATAAAGCGTTTTGAGTTATTGGACGTGCCGGTTGCCGCTGAATATTGCGCAGACATGAGTTGCTTCTATAACACCGCAATTATGTGGCCTATTTTAACATTTGGATGGGAAAATTTTCTTTTGAATTCAGAAGAAAAAGAATTTGAACGCATAATGGATGAGTTTGCGCAAATTAATCGCCGCGTTTTTAATATCTTTACTGAATTGCCAACTCATTTTGTACTTTGTCATGATGATTTGTGTACAACACGCGGTCCGGTTTGCAGTCCAAGATGGATGAATAAGTTCCTTTATCCGCGTTATGAAGAATATTGCGGGATGCTGCATAAGGCAAATAAAAAAGTATTTTTCATTGGCGATGGCTGTATTGATGCGGTTGCGGATAATTTAGTTGCATGTGGTTTTGATGGTTTAATTAGCGAACCATATACCGATTTTAAGCTATTATCGAAACGTTATCCTCATCTTGTTTTGGCCGGCGAGGGAGATAATAGAATACTGTCATCAAACAATAAAGATGCTGTTTATAAAATGGTGGAATCTATGACACAAACAGCAGAAAATGTGCCAGGTTATTTTTATTGTATTGGTAATCATATCCCATGGAATATTAAACCGGATATAGTTAAATACTACTTGGACTGCTGTTTAAAACTAGGCGCAAAATAGAATTTTGATTTTTATTGGCTTCGAGATATATGTGGTTGTTAAAAAATAGATCATGAGCAGATTCATGAGTTATCAAGAAAATATGCTTGTAAAGCATACCGACTTTTAAGGATTAAAAATGTATAAGCTGCCCCAAAATGAAGTTGTTTATAATTACCGGTATTTTCTGCCGCATGCCCCTGACTGGGGCAGCGTCGCCGAATGCCGGAACCGTTTGAATGAACTTATCGAATTTTGTCATGAGGCAAAGCTTGACGCAGTGCAATTTTTTGTCAATACCCGCTGGAGTACTTACTATATGCCGGCAAGTTCGGCAGAAGAACAGCGGGAATGGTTAGACTGGATGCGCAGCGAAGTTGCTCCGGCTATGCGTCAACATGGAATATCTTATCAGTTAAATTTCCAGATGCTGCTGGGCGCCGGGGGCTGGGGGCAGGATCTCGCCGATAAATACGATTGGGAATTTGCGATTGACCAGTTCGGCGATACAGCTGAAGGATGTCCATGCCAGGACGGAAAGAAATTCAGAGAAAAGATGGGAGCTATGTTGCGGGAGTGGACCGCGACTGGAGCTGAAGTCATCTGGATTGATGATGATTTCCGGCTGCACAATCACAAACTGGATAAATCCAGGGGAATGGATTTCTATTGTTTCTGCAACGGCTGTCTGGAAAAATTTGCGGCAGAAACCGGAGCGGTTCATACCAGGGAAGAGATCGCGAATGCTTTTGCAAAGTCAGGCGCCGTCTCAAAATTACGGACGCAGTGGCTGAATTTCTGCCGGGATAAAGAGATCGAATTTGCCGGATGGATAAGAAAGCAAATTCACATGGTCAATCCGGACTGCCGGATCGCGCTGATGACAGGCTTGATGGATATTCATGCAATAGAGGGCAGAGACTGGAAACAAACGCTCTCGGCTTTATGCGGTGATCATATTCCAATGACTCGTCCGTGCTGCGGGATTTACACCAGCAGCCTGGCCCCGATAAAGGATAATGTGGTGACCTTCCGTTTCGTTGAGCAGTCCATGACGGTTCAGAATCACGAATTGGGCTCGGGACGGGTTGAATACGGCCCGGAACTGGAAAATTGCCGTTTTACCAGTTGGGCAAATTCGGTGGCCAGCAGCTGTTATGTGCTTGAGCTTTCGCAATTACTGGGGAATAACCAGATTACGCTGTCCATAAATGACCTGGAAGGTTCTCCACTCAGCGAGGAACCGACCAATCTGCCGTTACTCCGCGACAGCAAGCCTAAGTTACAGAATATTGCCGGATTGAATCTGCGCGAATGGAAAAAAATCGGCATATCATGCGTCGTTGACCCGAATCTGATGCGCAAAGTTGAATTTCAACATGACCGGGCAATGGGCCGGATCATCCCGTCGAGGGAAATGGAACAACTGCTTTGTCAATGCGGCATTCCGGTCAAGTATGTATTGCCGGATGATTGTAAACCCGATGAATTGACATTTCTCGACGGCAGTACGGTCTGGGCTTTAAGTGACATTCAATTGATGAAAATGCTCGGAGGTTCGCTGCTGCTTGATGCGGAAGCGGCGCTGGCCGTGGAACAACGCAACATGAGTGGATTTTCAGGTGTTAGAGTTGGAGCAAAACCTGACTATGCGGTTCAATCCGAATGTTTCTATGATGGAATACTGCCGGGCGTTCACTCATGCAGGGTTCCACATAAAGGATTCAGCTGGCGCATAATGGAAGCTGTTGAAGGCGGAATGGTATGCAGTTCATTCATTGATGCAGCCGGCAATATGACTCCGGGCAGTGTATTGTATCGCAACTCGCTTGGCGGTAAAATTATGACGCTGGGAATAACAGGCGATTGCGGGCCTTATGCAATGTGGCAGAATCATGCGCGCCTGCGGTTTTTGCGTGGAACAATTCAATATCTTTCCAATAATGAATTTCCTGTTTATGCGGAACTGAATGAACCCGGACTTTTTATTGTCAGGCGGAAGAATAATGAATATATGCTCGCAGTGGCAAATCTCAGTACTGATGTTCTTAAACAATGGACTTTTCATGCCCCCGGAATCACTGCGGACAGCTTTAAAATACTGACCGGCAGTGACTGGCGGGATATTGAAGTCGTCAGGCAGGGAGAAAAATTGCTGGCAAACTGGACGCTGGCGCCGTTTGAATGGTTGATCATACATGGCAATTTGTTATAATAAAATGTAATAAACTACCTCGATACAAACATACCGAGGTAGTTTAATCAGAGCCTTAAAATCCGCCGGCGATGTAGTCTTTCATCTGCTTGTTTTCATCCATCAGCATACCTAGCAGGAACTTTACGATGTCGCCGATGGATACAATCCCGCAGACTTCCCCGTCTTTAAGTACCGGAATATGACGGATCCGCTTCGCCGTCATGGTTTCCATGATCTTAGGTATCGGGTCTGATTCTTCGGCGGTAACCAGTTTGTCGCGTGGCGTCATGGCGTCTTTAACCAGCACGGAACAGACATTGACTGGCGATGAATAGGTCAGTCTGAGCACATCTCTTTCGGTAACGATCCCGCAGATTTTTTTCTCGCGGTTGACGACGACCAGCGCGCCGATATTTTTGTCATTCAGCATTTTAATGCATTCACATAAAGAAGAATTCTCTTCGATTGAAAAGACCACGGGGTTTTTCTGATCCAGAAGTTGTTTCAAGTTCATGATATCATTTCCTCTTTGTTGTTGAAGACCTTATATCTTTCCCCTGCATAGAGAATATATACTCTGCACGGCTGAAAATTCAACTATAGATTGCGAAGATTTTGAGAATTGGTTCGTATTCTGGTAACGACTCAGTGGAGTCTTTTTGGAAGTTGTTGGTAAATCATATAG
>CAIMFA010000323.1 GCA_903840185.1 uncultured Lentisphaeria bacterium
AAATTCATTCGGCGAAATTCCTGTGACCTCTTTAAAGACTTTGGAAAAATAGAATTGACTGCTAAATCTTAACTTTTTAGCAGTATCTTTAATTGCTGAATGCCGATTACTTTGCAACAGCATCTTTTTGGACTGCTGAATTCTTTGCCAACGCACTCTCTCAATAATTGTCCAATTCGTCTCTTGCTTAAAATGGTGACTAAGGGACGAACACGACATATTTAAGAATCTCGCTAATTCTTCAATCGTCGGAGTTCGGTAAATGTTTCTTATTATGGCATCATCAACTCTCTCCAGCAAACTTGGATTGTGTATTGTAGTATTTTCCTGTTGAATAGATTTAAATAGAAAAGGAGAGTCGAGAGTGCCTTTGCCTTCAGAAAAAGTGGAACACCTGATTTCGGCCAGGAGAGTAAGCATTTGAAAATTTAACAGTTCCTTATATCCGGGAAAACCTGACTGTTGTATTAAGTACATTTGACGAATAGTATCAGCAATTCTGCTTTCGTAATCGCCAATTATCGTTAGATTACGGTCAATACCAGGAATCTGCGGTTTATTCATCCCCCAAAGGATATAAATATTTTCATGTCTTCTAGTTCTGTACTTGTAATTAACACGATACTTTACATTGGGAGCGTAAAGATTCCACGTTCGTGGACGCCATTCACATGGCTCGTTTTGTTCGTTTTCAATTTGAAAACTTATCCCTTCATCAAAATCCCACTCCAAGACCCAGTTATTGGGAAAAACAGCCCAATGAGACCAGTTATTTTCATCAATTCCCGGAACTGACTCCGGACTGGAATATATTAACAACTGTTTAATGTCAGGGAAAGTTTGCATAAAAATATATTCCTTTTGCACAAATTTAGTTATTCTGCATGTTATACTTTATTTAAATATAATTCAATTAATTCAATTTTGCTATAAGTCGAGTAAAAAATATTATGAAGAAAGTCGAATATAAATCGAAGAATCACCCGTCAAGTTTTTTTGTTTATGACGATGGGAAAATATATCCAGAAAGTATTTTGGGCATGCTATGCGGCAATAACGGCGGCGAATGTCCTTTAGCCCAAGCAAGTGGATTATTTTTATTCAACTGCAATAATAAGCGCTACGAAGGAACAGAACTGAAACTTAAAAGACACAAATTTACTACCAGTAAGCTGGATATAGTCTATGCTAGTTCTGAAGGTAATTTCGCAGTGAAAAGTTCATGGAATTTTTCCATCGACAGTGGTATAATCAGTCGTAAAGACATATTTAAGAATACAAGCGAAGGAAGTATTAAGCTAAGTCGCTGCTTCAGCAGGGTGGTACTATCGCCGGCTAAATATGAAATGTATGCGCAGGACAGCCGCTGGTGCAATGAGAATCAGGGAGTGTGGATTCCAATGCATACCGGCAGCATGGTTTTCGGGACAAGATGGGGCAGGACAAGCGAAGGCGGCACACCCTATCTCGCAATACGTGAAGTCGGCAATAGAAAAGCGCTGGCGTTCCAGATAATCCCGAAGGGTAACTGGCGGATAAGAGTTTCAAGTATCATCAACGGCCAATCCCAGCCTTTCACAGTAATAGAACTCGGCATTTCCGATGAAGATCTGAATTATGAACTTGCTCCCGGAGAAGAATTCAGGATGCCTGAAATCATTATCCAGGGACTGCCTGACGGTGAACCCCGTCTCGGGGCTCCTTATTTTCACAGATATATTCTTTCAAGGATTAACGGCAGATTGAATGACAGCATGCCGGTTATTTATAACACATGGTTTGACTGTTTCGGAAAACTTGAAGTCGTGAGGCTGAGAAAACAACTCAAAGTTGCGGCGGAACTGGGTTGCGAGATATTTGTGGTTGATGCTGGATGGTATGGCGGAGAAGACAGGCCGTGGTCAATAGAGGTCGGCAACTGGATGGAAAAACAGGGATCAGCATTTTTCGGGAAAATGAGTAAATTTGCAGATGAAGTTAGATCTGCCGGTCTTGGCTTCGGACTCTGGATAGAGCCGGAACGCTTCTATGAAAATGTTCCAGTAGTAAAAGAGCACCCTGAATGGTTTATAAAAGTCAATGGCGGCAGCATGATGAGGATGGATCTCAGGAGGAAAGATGCAAAGGAATATCAGATAAATGAGATATCACGGCTTATTGAAACATATGGACTTTCCTATATAAAAACGGATATGAATTTGGAACTCGGGTATGACGATACTGGTAGAGAACTTGCAGATTATACAGAGGAA
>CAIMFA010000324.1 GCA_903840185.1 uncultured Lentisphaeria bacterium
GAGCCGCAGAAATTTAATGACATGGAAACCCGTGTTCCTGGCTTTGTCCGCGATGTCACATGCTCATATAAGACGGAAATACATCCATTACGCGATGCAAACAGGAATGATTCTGATTCTGCTGTGGAATTGATTAAAACCGTAAAACGTTTTGGAGCAAACGCGATTAAATTGGATATACAGAGACGTTATGTGTTTCCTATTTCAGCGGAACGTCTGAACGCGGAAAGCCCTGAATTTAAAACAGAATATGAAAAACAAAAGAATTACGTTCAGGAGATATGCGCGGCGGCTCACAAAGAGGGACTCGCTGTTCAATTTTGGTGGACCGGACTGGCTCGTGAAGTCTGGCAGAAAAACTTGCCGTTTAATGATAATAAAATGCAGATTCAACTTGAAGATTATCTTAATTTGGCTGGCGCTGGGATTGATCTAATTTGTCTTGAGACTGGCGGAGAATTTCACTGTCCAGACGGTTTTACCGGTAATTACGGGGCAAAAGAACTGGAAAAAGAAAAAGAGTTCAATAAATGGACAGAGCTCTTCTCTAAAAAGATCAAAGACAAATTTCCGGCGATGCCGGTGGAAATCCTTTGTAGCGGCAGTGGTAGTTTAAGCAGATACGTTGATATAGAGAACAAAGCGCCGTTTATTGATACTCTGCAGACTGAGATTGTTGTGAAAATGACCCCCAATCTTACCGACATAAAATACGGCACGAGATATCCGTTAGGAGTATTCGGAAATGACGGCAGAGCAATACAGCATCATTTTTATTATTATTCCCCCCATGAATCATACGCCACAGGAACCATGGCATTGCCGCTGATGTTCGGCGTAAAGTCCTTCTGTTCGGAGAGTATTTCAAACAGAATGAACAATTCTGAGCTTGTGGAGATAACCGCCGACTTCTACCGCTTCATAGACCGAACTGATTTGAAAAAAATTGCGGCAAAAACAGCACCTTTCAAGTTTGCCGGGATTCTGCGAGACCGTGATGCGTTCAAAAATGACATTATTAAATGCAACTTCAAAACTCTGCCGGACAAAATGAGTGCCTATGAGTCAAGCTGCAAGGAGATTTCATCTCTTAAAAATATTCCGTTTGACATTATTGACAACCGTTTTTGCACACTGCCGGAGCTGGAAAAATACAAACTGATTGTCATTCCATCCGATCCGGTTTTGAGTGATAATCTCGCCAGTGAAATCGTGAAATACGTAAAAAATGGCGGCTGCCTGATCACAGAGAATGAAACCGTCAGAAACGGTATTCTGGCCGAGGCTCTCGGAGTCCGGCTGGAAAAGGATTCTGTCAACTCATCTCATAGCGTTAATATAAAAGGCGGCTCGGAGATAGCGAACAAATTTTCATCTGCAGTTGAGGTGTCAAAGGTTTGCGCGCGTGTCGTCGGCTATGACAGTTCCGGCCAGTCGGCGATATTTATCCATGAATTTGGGAAAGGAAAAACTCTGTATTCCAAATACACTCTTTCAGAAAACCTGATAAGCGACAAAGAGAAAGGCATGTTTTATAAATCGCTTATAAAAAATCTTATTGGTCAATTGCCATGGGAAATCCCGTGCGAGTTTGACAACCTTGTCGACAGCAGTGTGCTGCTGGCCGGCAATGAGTTTATCCTTGGCGTTTATAACCCTGGTTCCAAACCTGCGGCGTTTAAAATAAAAATGAATTTCCCAGTAAAAAAAGACTCATATATTCTCGACTTGAGAAAAAGCGTAAGATCCGAATTTGGCGGCGAGGCATGTGTTGATATTCCGGCTGGGTGCGTGGGGTTTTACATTGTGGGCAGTGAAAAAACAACTTCAGTTCCAGTTATGAAAAGATTGCCAAATTACGGCGGTGCCGCCAGCGTCTCAGGAATGAAATTTGCAGAAAACCGCGGAGGGTTTAAATATGACCTCCCTAAACAAGGGGGAAAAGTGATTGGCGTCTTTAAGGCTGGCTCGGTCGGATCGCAAAATTATGGGTCTACAGGAATTTATGACTGTCTTTCCGGAGCCGATTTAAAAGACATCAAAATTAAATATTTGAATGATCTGAAAGAAAGCACTCTCAATAATTGCAATGTGGTAATTATCCCCAATATGGGTTTTCAGCTTCCAGTAAATCTGGATGAAAACTGGTATAAAAGCATTAAGGCCTTCGTCGAGGCTGGTGGAAATGTCATGTTAATCCATCACGCAGTAGGAGTTGACGTGGCCCCTCCAGTTTTTCCTGAAATCGGGGCGCCCGACGGCACATATGGATCAAAGGCAATGACTATTACCAAACAGCATCCTGTCACACAAGACATTAAAGATGCCCCTGTTCAAGACATTGCCTGGGGATTCCTTGGCATTCAGCCCGGAAATGATGGTATTGTTTTGGCGCGAGGGTGCGCTGACGGTAAGTTGCTTTCCCCTGTACTGGTTGCCGGAAAGGTCGGAAAGGGCAATGTAGTCCTCTCCGGAATATGTTTCGGCGCAGCAGGCAAAACCGAAAACGGCAAATATGTTAAATACGAGGTACAGCCAGAGAGCAACTTGAAAAAAATATTTCTGAACTCTGTCAATTGGATGCTTCATGATTGAGGTAAAAAAGGCATATTGCCGTGGGTGAACCCGGAGCAGGGCTTAGCGTGCAACAGGATGAATATATGCGTAGCATCTCGGAATATATGATTCCACGCAACCATAATTGTCCGCAAGCAGGGAAGAGCATAACTTTACCGATAAAAGGTGTAAAATTTATCTATATATGGAGAGTCAATAATTATATCATAGGCATTCATGGAATGTTATCTAAAAAAAATAACTGTCAATAACAATCCCGAGTGACATTGGGGAAAAGGTTCATGATGAGATATAATCTTTACTTTTGCTGCAAGCCTGATAATGACCTTTATGTTGCTCTTTCACAGAGCACTAATGTCTTGTTCCCTCGATACTCATCTCCACTTAAAGCTATTGCCGCGGCTACGGATGGAACTGGAATACTGATTTTGGCTGATGATTATCCCAGCATTCAAATTAATTTGGACACGGAAGTATATGCAAAAGCAAAAGAGAAAAATTTACGTCTTTATATTGAATTTCCCTCCTTTGTACCAGGACTGGCGCTTGGCAACCCAACGCCAACCCACTGGGAGCGAACGGTTGTAGCATCTGACGTTTTTGGCAAGCGGTTGGAACGCGAGCGTATTTTAGAAATACATGGATGTTACTTTTTACCGACAAAGATCAATCATGCACATCTTGTTTTGGCGCGAGTCGCAGGTTTTGATAAAGCGGTTTATGGGATACCGCAGGAAAACTTTCCTATATTATTTGAATTTTCATCAGGAAAGTATGCTACTGCTTTGATTGCAACAACTAAACTGAGCCAGTTTATCACGGCGCGCTATGCTCCTTATGATGCCTGGAGTGAAGTTTGGAAAATGATCCTATTATGGCTAGGGGACAAAAACGCTGCGATGAAATTGACATGGACGGCATCTGTGCGACCAGCATTTAAGATAAGTGCGCCAGTGTCAAAAAAGCAAGAGATTGAAAGCATGCGGCGTGGCGCTAGATGGTTTATAAACGCAAATCTATTTTTAAAACCCAATCAGGCCTTGACCCCTATTAAGCAAACAAATCCCTGGGTCGATGCCGATTTAGGACGATTTGGCATAATGGAAGGACTGGCTTCCGCAATCAATCACGCGGGAAAGCAATCAATGCATATTTGTTCCAGAAATGATTGTAATGGCGAAGTGATGGGAGCCTTATCCCTGGTAGCCCGCGTTGAGAAAGATCCGTGTATTGCCAAAATTGCCAGTAATCTTGGCGATTATGTATATTACCATTCTATCATGGCACAGGGAGAAAGGGCAAATCCAGGCTTTGCCTCATTCGGACTAGTCGGATGGAATGATGCTTGTGGAGGCTATCGGGCTCTCCGAGGAGAGAATACTGTGCTTCAACAACAAGCGGAATATGCGATCATGCCTAGCGGCTGGAAAGCGTTCTATGGTGATGATAATGCCAGATCAATGCTCGGAACAATGTTGAGCGCTGCCGCGCTAACGACAGGACGCTGGAATCAATCTTTGCTGCGTTGTCTTTTGGCCAATCTCCGCACCACAGGCAAGCTAGGATTTCGCGGTAATCGTCTTGATCAGGATAATATTGAGCAACAAGGCTGGCAATTCTTCTTCAATCAGGAAACCGTGAACTATGCCCCACACTTTGAGGCATATCTCTGGGCATGTTTTCTTTGGGCATATCGACAAACCGGCTTCGGTCTTTTTCTGGACCGGGCGAAAAACGCGATTCGCATGACTATGCAAAATTATCCTTACCAATGGCGCTGGTCTAATGGATTGCAGCAGGAACGAGCTAGAATGTTGCTACCATTGGCTTGGCTTGTGCGCATTGAGAAGACGCCTGAACATTTACTGTGGTTAAGTCGGGTTGCTGGTGATTTATTGGCATTTCAAGACAAATCAGGAGCCATTCGCGAAGAAATAGGTTCAATCGGATTAGGAATTTATGCCCCGCCTGTTACAAACGAAGCTTATGGTACTAAAGAAGCGCCGCTGATTCAAAATAACGGCGATTCAGTGGCAGACCTCCTTTATACGATGAATTTTGCTTTCCTGGGGCTGCATGAGGCTTTTGGAGCGACGCAAGACTTACTGTATCAGCGCGGAGCAGACTTGATCGCAAAGTTTTTATGCCGTATTCAGGTTCGTTCAGAAGTACATCCTGAACTTGATGGCGGATGGTTCCGTGCCTTTGATTTTAAACGTTGGGATTATTGGGCCAGTAATGCTGATATGGATTGGGGCGCCTGGTGTATTGAAAGCGGTTGGACTCAAAGCTGGATTACCTCCGTATTAGCGTTGCGTGGCATGAAGACAGATTTATGGGATTTGACCAAAGATATTGATCTAAAAAAACATATGCCAGAACTGCGGCCTCTTATGATTCCGGATAATATACTTCATACTCAAAGTATATGAAGTCTTAAAAATAACGCTTAAATCTTGCGTATAGATGTTCTATAAATCCAGCAGCCTGACGGCATTGCCGGACATGACTTTATTGAAAACAGCATCGGATATTTTGCCGGAGTCTTTCAATTCAGTCAGGAACAGCAGCAGGCGCGGCAGTTCCGGTTTCGGCGGCGAACAGATGTCCAGTCCGAACATCAGTTTATCCTGGAATTCATTTAGAAATTTTACCGCGTATTCGGGGTCGCGGGTCAGGGCGTTGCAGCCGCTGCCGGCGGACAGGTCGCCGTGCAAATGCGGGAATTGCCGCATCAGTTTGGGCACCGCGCCTTCGCCTCTGACCGGATAATTCGGATATCCGCCGCGGTCTTCCGGTTTGTCCAGCGTGCCGATTTCCGCCCAGAACGCCTGGGAATGTCCGAAGATTTTCAAATCCGGAAATTCGTTCAGTGTTTCCGCCAGCTGCGGCAGGCCGGGATCGTCGTACAGGCCGTAAGTTCCGTCTATTTGAGGTGCAATATGAATGGTCACCGGCAGTCCGGTATTAGCCGCGTGTTTGAACATATTCCGGATGTACGGATTGCGGAACGGCAGATTGCAGGTTACTTCACCCAGACCTTTGCATCCCATATCCTTGTATTTCTTCATTACGTCGCCCAGCGGCGCTGACGGGGTATTGTCGATCGCCCGCGGATGAATGTTGCAGAAAGGAATGAAGCGGTCGGGATGGTGCGCAGCCATTTCCAGTATATCCTCGTTGGACTGCGGTGAATAGAATTCCGGCCCGATCAGCGGCAGCAGGACCGCCTTGGCAATTCCAGCCTGATCATAGAATTCCAGCAACTGTTTTGGAGTCGGGAATGGTGCGCGCCCGTCAATTTGCAGAAACGGCTTTCTGACGGCATGGGCATGAATGTCAATAATCATAATTCCTCCTTATTAATCACAGAAACATATGAGAAGTTCTAAAGTTCGGTCCCGCTTGCGGGTCCCGCGACTGCGGGATCTAAAATTTTAAAGTCTTTTATCAGTTACCAGTCACTATTTACTTTTATCTTTAGTTCCCATTTGCAATCAGCCTTTGCGTGCGGTCAGCGCCCATTTGCCTTTCAGGTCGTCGGGTTCTGTATCGCCGGGGAGCAGCTCGCGGTAATTTTCCGCCACTTTCCGGTAGGCTGCGGCATATTCAGCAATGATTTCCGGACGGTTATGCTTGAACCACGGGATGTTGAACACTCTCGCCTGAATGCCTTCGGCAACCGGCAATTTTCCCGAACTGCCAGCCCGGTTGGTCGGAGCTCCGCTGCCGTAAACGTCTACCTTGGAGAACAGCGGATGTGTGTGCAGCGCGGCATTGCAGCCTGGAGTGCAGAACGGAACGCCCTCTGCCTGAACCGCCTCGCAGAAACGTTTCAGGGAAAGTCCGCCGAGTTCTTCTTTCTTGTAAATACCGTGACTGGCATACCAGCCGCCTTTGGTGGAACCGGAAGCTTTCGCCGGACGGTGGGCGTCGAGTCCGGGAACGCCTTCCAGCAGATCCCAGAAATAATTCATGGCTTTATCAATTTCCGCGATTTCCGCAGGATATTTCTTCACTTGTTCCAGGCCGACGATTGAGGACAACTGGTGCATGCGGTATTTGTAGCCGCCCCATGGAACGCCAGCCCCAGCTTTGATTTTTTCATCGGTAATTTCGTTATGCCGCTCATAGTGGGCAAAAACAATCGCGCGTTCATAGACCTCACGGTTGTCGGTGGTCAGCATGCCGCCTTCGCCGATGGCGAATGATTTACCGCTCATCATGGAATACCCGGCGGCATCGCCGAAAGTGCCGGCCATTTTGCCTTTGTAAAGCGCCCCGTGGGCATGGGACACGTCTTCAATGACTTTCAGATTATGTTTCCGCGCAATCGCCATGATCCGGTCCATGTCGGCGGGATAAGACAGATAATGCACCACCACTACAGCTTTGGTGCGGGGCGTAATGCGCCGTTCCATATCGTCAGGATCAATGCACAGCGTCACCGGATCAATATCGGCGAACACCACCGATGCGCCCAGCGTCAGCGCCTGGACGCATGACGCCCAGTAGGTGATGGACGGGCAGATAATCTCATCGCCCTGTCCGACGCCGACGCCGTACATGGCGCACTGCAGTGAGGCGGTGCCGCTGCTGTGCGCCAGCGCGTATTTCACCCCGTTCCATTCGGCATAAGCCTGCTCGAATTTTCTGGTAATGTCCGTGCCGGACATATTGCCGTCGCGCAGCACCTGCAAAACGCCGTCCTCCATCGCCTGACTGACGATCGGCCATTTGAACATGTCACCCGCTTCTGAATTCACGGTCTTTGAGCCGCCTAACAATGCCAGTTTACTCATTTTTTTCGCCTTCATTATGTATTTGAACTTTTAAAACCAATCTTGAAAATTCGATTAAATATTTAATCTGCATTAATTGCAATTTACTATTTACAATAATCATGCCAACCCGATTAAATATATAATATTATAACTCGCCTTTCAGAAAAAGTCAACTTGCTATCTTATTGCAACTACAAAAAGAACAGAAAATCCCGAAAAATCAATATCCGGTGCATTAAAATTCAAATAATTTCTGTTAGGATATAGTTTCGAAAAGTTGCTACCCTCGAAAAAAACGACCTTTTTTCGAGCAGATTGGTTTCATCATCTTCTTTGCTCCGCATCTCTACTTGATGTAGCGTCACTTCAGTTGTTTTTATGGGTTCATGGCTGACGCAAAAGCAAACCGGCCTGCCGGGAAATTTTTCCAGGTAACTTGATTTCATTCGCCTTTCTATTTTTTCCGTCATTTTCATTTCACCGCAACTTTTTAAGAATAAATCTTTACGGGATTTTGTTCTCTGATGTTGGTGCGGGCATACTGCATTACCCGTGAGTTTTTTAGATAATATTGACATGTCCCGTTTCAATCAGCAGCGGTTTTTCTTATCACCAGTTTGTTGCATCTGGTCAGTACCAGCGTATTCTTGTCTTCGATCAGCCACTCGAAATCCTCGCCTTTTTCCATCTTGATAGCCTCCGCTATCGCAGTAGGCATCACCACCTTGAAAGCCCGGTTAGTCGGCCGCTGGCCTTTCTGAACTTTTACACGGTATCCCATTAGAATATCTCCAGCATGTCATTTATAAATCTTTATAAACTAAGTATTTGTACGCCTCGATTGGTAAAATCCTATTATGTACTGCTTGCGAATAACCATGCTCAGGCAGTTTTATACCACGCAATGTCTTGAATGAACCGTCCGGCTGCAAAATCAATTCTGCTACCATGGAAAACAAAATAGAGTTATTCCCGGCCAGGAGCTGTTGCGTTTCCGGATCGAGTCCGCGTCCGGTCGGAGCCATCAGCACGAATGGCTTCTGGCATAGCTGGCATAATGAACTTATAGTCTCGTTCAGCGCTGCCGTCCGGTACGTCACATAAACCGTATAGTATAACTTGCTTACTGTACAGAAATAGTCGCCGAGATGCCAGATATTTTTATGTTCGGTCCGGCGGTCTGCTGAATAATTGATCCTCAGTGATACGCAAAGCGCCTGATGCAGTGTTTCCAGGCGTATCGAATAAATGAGTATATCTCTGAATTTAAGTTGGATTGGATCGGCGTTGTTTTGAGGACATATTGCTACAATATTTGATGGAGAATTCTCGATAACCTGACGCGGGTAGCCCTGTTCACATGGAGCCGGGCAATTCAACAACTTTACGCGACGGCCTTCCACTCTCAGTTAATGAGTGTAAAAAAATGTTAAAACGATGCCAGCCCGTCAAGCCGGACTGCCATTCTTTCCAAGCCGCTTCCTGCTCCGGCCCTCCCTCTAAATAGTTCCAGAAAATACGGTCCATATTCTTTCTCCTCTAAAAGTTCAAAAAAATATCAAATAAACAACTTCTCGGATTCCTAGGCGAACATGGATTGGATCGAATTTTATGACTATTCTCTTCTTTGGTGATTTATGCATTTTGCCCGCACTCATTGCCTTTTTTCGTATCAATGACTTCTAACACAATATCGGCTGCTTCTTTTGGTCTAGCCATCAAATACCGATAAATCCAGAACATGATCAATCCGAACGTGCTTACGCAGATGCCCAGGATGAACGCGGTTTTATAGTTGTGGGTTTGCTGAATCATATAACCGGAAATAAAGACTATCGTGCCGATGTTCATATTTCTCAAGAATGAATTGGATGACGTCATTGAACCGACAACTGAGGGATGGCAGGTCTTGAAAACCAGCATATCCGCGCCGGCATAAAATGGCCCGGCGCAACAGACAAGAATGGAAAGTATGATTAAGCCATTCACTGAATTTACCTGCATGGCATAAATAAAGCCGATCATCTGCAAAACCCAGAAAACGCTAACAATCTTGTAACTACCCAGTTTATCAATTGCCCAGCCGATCGGATATGCCAGCACCACCCCGATCAATGCACTCCAGGACAAGGCGTTGGCGCAGTCGGCACGTTCGATATGCAGATCATTTTTCGCATATAACCACACCCAGGTGCCATACATGCACATGAATGCGTGAATCGTGCCGACGCCCAGCATCATGATGATATTTCTCTTATCACTCCAGCCAACCTTCAGCGCTGACCATGGCTTGAACGTTTCCGAGGTCGGATTGTGAATCGGCGGTTCTTTGATAAACGTTGCCGCATAAGTAGTAATGCACAGGATGCCAGACCCCAGTATATAGGGCAACCATTCGGCCACATCGGCTAATCTTACACCATATCTGACTCCGACAAAAGCAACCAACCCGCAGGCAATCGCATTGATTGAACCCATCCTCGCCAGCACGTCCTTGCGGACACAGTCGATGTTTAACAGCGGAAACGTCGAAGCCTTGACATCGGTCGCCAGCATCTGAACGATGGTCAAAGTAATCAGCATCGGCACCCACACGAAAAATGGAAACAGCGAAATGCTAAGGATGATAAACGGTACTGACATGAACAAAAATGGCAGGCGGCGTCCCCAGCGGGACGTGCAATGATCGCTTTTCCAGGAGAAATACATGACCAGAAAGCTGACCACCCATAGGTTGCTCGAACCAAGCAGTCCCAATGTGCCTTCATTGACACCCAGCCGGTTCAGCCGCAACAGCATCAACGGCCCCAGAAAAGCAAAACTGATCGTCCAGCCGACGTTGGCCAGCATAATCAGCAATACATTCTTCCACATCAACCGGTTATTGGAATAATATGCCGCCAGTTCCGGAGACAAATCCGGCATTACACCGTGAGCATTAACAATTGTCGCCTGTGCCATTCTCTTTAATTTCCTTATATATTGAAGGTTCATTGCGGCATGCCAATTTGACGGATACGTTTTCGGATAGCACTGGCGAAGAAGCAGTAACTCGGATTTCACCCTCCTGCCTGTTGTTCTGGACAATCGCCAGACACAGTCCGTTGAATGTTTTGACAACCGAAGATTTTTCCGATTGATGGCTTCCTGGATCCCCGGAGGACAGGCCAATCAAGCGGCCGCATCCTGACACCTCCACCGAAACAGGCACGGCGGCGGCCGGTACCGGCGTTCCATCTGCATCACAAACACTGATAGTGACGAATGAAACATCTTCGCCATCCGCAAGAAGTTTTGTCCGGTCCGGTGATATCCGCAACATGGCGGGGGCGGCCGCCGTCCTGATTTCCTGACGGCAGACTACCTGCCCATTGAGGCGGCCCTCGGCGTATAAAGTTCCCGGCGCGTATGGGACCTGCCAGGACAGGTGCGGCCACGAAGCCCCGAATTGCAGAAAATGCGGTATGCCCGGCTGTAACTGGCCGTTCAGATAGAGATCAACAGTGTCGCAGTTGCTGTAACACCAGACTTCAATGCGTTGACCTTCCTTGCCAGGCCAGGTCCAGTGCGGGAAGAGATGGAGCATGGGAGAGTCAGTCCACTCCTTCTTATAAAAGTAATATGCGTCCTTGGGAAAGCGGCAGATGTCGAGTACTCCAAACTGGCTGGTGACGATCGGCCAGCCGGTAGTTTCGCCGCGGTATTCAATAGCTGACCACATCAGACCGCCGGCAAGCCATGGTCGTGCCGCAACGTGTCGCCATTCCTGTTCATGAGAGCGGCAAAGTTCAAACTCGCTGCAATAATGTCCGCCGCGCTTCATCACGCGCCCGTCGCCCAGAGTCTCAGATTCAGAGTCAGCAGGAGCAGTTTCCATATAAACTCCGCGAGCGCCGCGTCCGGAGGAAAATTCGCTGATCAGCATTTTGCGCCCTGGAAACAGGCGATGATCCCGGTCGTCAATGCCTATGCCGCCGCCATTGTAGCCGACTACATCGGTTACGCCGGCAAATCCATTGGCGTTGGCATCAGCATTCCCTTCCAGCCCCACTACCGTGGGACGGCTGGAATCCAACTGGTGCGCCAATTCGTTTAATTGGCGGAGGTGATTTGTTAAACGTTCGTCATTGCTTCCAGCCGTGTTGGCCAGCCCCCAGACGATGATACAAGGATGGTTCCGGTCCCGGAGGATGAGGTCCCGCAAGTCGCCAGAAGCGCCGTTATCCGGGTAGAGATTCCTGGTCTCCGCCCAGAAAAGCATGCCCAGCCGGTCACAGGCCTCCATCAGAGAAGGAGCAGCCACGTTATGTGCGGAACGGATGATGTTGCAGCCCATCTCTTTCAACACTTCCACAGTCTTGAAATTCGCACGGTCCGGCAACGCCGTTCCCAAACCGCCAAAATCATGGTGGATATTGCCGCCGCGAAGTTGAAGCGGCCTGCCGTTCAGGAAAAAACCTTTATCCGGCGTGAATTCAAACCAGCGGATGCCGGAGAATGTCTCGCATGAATCAACATCCCCATCCTGCGAGATTATCTCCGAACGGACGCAATACATCTGCGGCTGTTCCGGCGACCAGAGTCGCGGATTGGCGATGGTGATTTCCTGAATCAATTCCGCCTCCCTGCCGATTTCCACCGCTGTTTCGGTTTCGACACTGCCGGCAAGGTTCCCTTGACCGTCCTCGATGATCGTGCGCAGCCGGACCCGCTGAGTTTTTGCGGTGCTGTTCAACAAGCGCGTTCGCACGTTGACCACTGCCGAGGAATAGCTGACATTGGTTGCGGTGACGGCTATCCCCCAAGGCACTATATGCAGTTCAGGTTTGACCATCAACCATACATGCCGGTAGATGCCGGCACCTTCATACCACCAGCCCTCCATCTGACTTGCGTCAACATGAACTGCTAGCACATTGGGTTCGCCTTTAGTGCGCAGCCAGCGGGTGATGTCATAGACTGCGCCGGTATAGCCGCTCGGATGGTTTCCCGCCCGCTGCCCGTTGACCCAAACTGTGCTGTTGCGAAAAACACCTTCAAATTCCAGGTAAACGCTCTTGTTTGTGAACGTCTCATCAATAACCAGACGTTTACGATACCACCCTTTCCCTTTCGGCAGATAACTGTCAGCGCGAGCCTCGAGATGGTTGGCGTCGTACCTAGCTTCGATAAAATTTTCCATGGAAAATGGCCTCTCGATACTCCAGTCATGCGGCAGGTTCACCTGACGCCAGTTGGAATCGTCAAACCCTTCTTCCCGGGCGCCGGCTATGTCACCAGGATGGAACTGCCATTCCCGGTCAATTTTTTTGCGTAAACTCATATTCATCCCTTTTCATATCCTGCTACCGCTTTATTTTTTACGGACAATTTTATCACGCTGCATGAAGAATCAGGAGCGGATGCTGGCAAATCCAGCAGCTTGATGTGTTTGCCGTCGCGCTGAATGGTCACCGCCTGATTTGTTCCCATAATCACCCCGGAAGTGAACTCCATCGCGCAATTGGCAATGGTAATTGAACTGCCATGCCACCAGTGGACATACAGGTAAACACTGTCACCTTTGATGGCGGAACAACCGTAAGTGCCCCCATTGACAGGACAAGGGGATACGTTTTCAATTGTTTCACGATGGACGGACAACCATTGGCCTAGCGCTTCCAAACGTTCCAGTTCCGGCTTGACTATCGTGCCGTCCGGCTTCGGGCCGACATTTAGCAGCATATTCCCACGGTAAGAGGCAATTCCGGTCAGAGTATGCACAATTTCTTTTGCAGACTTGTACAGGTCATCAGCCGGAAAATATCCCCAGTGCTTGTTCATCGTCAGGCATGCCTCCCAGGGGCGTTCCGGATCTTCAGGAGGTCTCGCATGTTGTTCGGCAGTGTAGAAATCCTCCGGCAGTTCCGAACGGTCGTTAATCAGAATATCCGGCTGAAGTTTCCGCACCATGGCATTAAGTTCACAGGAGCGCAGGTTTTCAGCGGTAAGCGTGGAAATTCCATCAAGATTGGGAGCTCTGTCATACCACAGGACGTCTATTTTGCCATAACTGGTGCAAAGTTCCCGTACCTGTTCATGAATCAGATTTATAAATGCATCCCATGATTCCGGCGCTTTTTCCGGTCCGTCGTTGAATGCCTGGATGCTCCAGTCGGGCAGGGAAAAGTATAGCCCGACTTTAAGTCCATGCCTGCGGCAGGCTTCCGCATATTCTTTAACCAGATCGCGTTTCGGTCCCTGCTGTACGGCATTTCGGCTGGTCGTGGCAGTATTGAATAAACAGAACCCGTCATGGTGTTTGGTGGTCAGCACCATATAGCGCATTCCGGCGTTTTTTGCCAGACGCGCCCAGTTGTCCGGATCGTAATCCGCCGCCGTAAATCCGGGAATATATTTGTCATATTCGCCAACCGGCATTCTTTCATTCTGCATCACCCATTCGCCGCGGCCGATCACCGAATACACACCCCAGTGGATGAACATTCCGACTCCGGCTTCCCGAAACCATTCTTGATATTTTTTCATAAATTACCTTTCTTATTAACATTCCTTCAACAATGGTTTTTAAAGTTTACGATAGTATCACGAAAGGCCAGATAATTTTCAAGGGGAATGTTATTTCCTGGCAACGTATTGCATGCGGCGATGTAACGCCCCCCTTGATATCCGATTTTCAGCATTTCAATAGTCATATCGTGGATTTCAACAGGAGTTTTAAATGCCAAATCGGTAATATCAAAATTACCAATTAAAGTAATTTGCTTGCCGAATTTATCTTTAATTTCAGCTAAACTATTGGCTGCCGCTTCTACGCCGTGAGTAGCGCTAAAACCTAACTCAATCAGGAGCGGATAGACCTCGTCAATTTTGCCGTCAGTGTGGTAGCAATAAGGCCATCCATGCTTTTGACAGACTTTAATCGTCTCTTTGGTTTTTTCGAACCAGAGATCTCTAAACATTCGTGGATTGATCATCAAACCATTTTTGTAGGCGCAATCCCCGTCAAAAAAGACAAAATCAATGTCAAACTTGC
>CAIMFA010000325.1 GCA_903840185.1 uncultured Lentisphaeria bacterium
GAATCCAATTCCGGCAAATCGTGTATTGTTTTACGCGGTAATAATATGAACTTTCTGCCGGTTGACAGTGGACTAATAGAAATAAATCGCAAGGCACAACTTATTTACTTCTTGACTGCTTGCGGCTGGAACACTACGGTTGGCAATGAAATTGCTTTTATCACCGTTCGTTATCGCCAGGACGGCTTGTATTTGAATATTCCTGTTCGCTTTAAAAAGGAGACTGCCGGCTGGTGGAATCCTGAGCAAATTTCTAACGGGAATATTTTCTGGCAAGGCCACAATCCTAGCGCTGATGTTGGTATATATTGTTCAGGCTGGATTAATCCCTATCCAGAGCAGGAAATTGAGTCTATTTCTTTTGTCTCCACCAATTCCGGCGCGGTTCCGGCATTTATAGCTGCAACGATTGTAACTAATCCAGTAACGGCACTCAAACTAAAAGTTGATTTACAGGAAAAAATGAAAAAAATAGACTCGCAACATGCAAATTCTCAAGATGTTGTATTAAACGTTGATTTCAATGGCAAAGGTATTCAGGTGGCTGATGACGCTGCATCACTGGCGCTGGGCTTCAATATAACGGACGATTATCTGAAGGCTTCCCGCGGATTAGTGGGTGCCGGAAAAGGAAAACCTTTTTTCAGGTTCCAGATTTCCAATGCGGAACCGTCTCTTGCAAAAGGAATCCTGGACTTCACCCGGCTCGATCAGTATATTGAGTATATTTATGCGGCAGGGGGTGAACCTATGTTATGCTTTGGACCGCTTGGACCGGCGTGGATGAGGTGTGCTACGGCTGAATGTTCTCTAACCCGCAATTGGAAACCTCAAAGTTTAGAAGAATACGCTTCATATTGCGAAGCAATAGTTAGGCATTACAATATAGATAGAAAAACTCCAGTTAAATGGTGGCAGATAGGCAATGAGACGGAATTAAGCGGCTGGAGCTATAAATATTATATGCAAGTTTATAATTTTATAGCGCCGAGACTGAAGAAGATCGACCCAGAGATAAAGCTCGGCGGGCCGGTAAACTGCTCTCCCAATATAGGCTGGGCAGAAGAATTATTGCGTGAAGCAGGGCCATTCGTGGACTTCCTTTCTTACCACCAGTATGGCTATTCCGAACCATTCGATTCTCCCAGTAATTATATAATGGAAAAAACACCACAATATATGCAGGCCGTATCACTTTATCAGAAACAAGCGTATAATCTGGCCATGAACAAATCCATGCCTGTAATTGTAACCGAAGCAAACATCAATCCGCGCTGTGGAAATCCCGAAGGAACTGATCCTAAGATTCGTACTATGTTTAATGGGGCATGGTACACATCCGCACTTAGCCAGTTTGTTCTTGGAGGCGGCAGATGTATGTGTTATTTTACTTTAGATGGCGGCTTTGGTGCTTGCTGGGATGAACAGGGCAAATTTAAGCTTCATCCTGTATATCATGCAATCTGGTTGTTCCGAAAAATGGGGCAAGGGAAAATAATATCTGTAGTATCTTCTTCTCCGCTGGTAGAAGCATACGCTTTCAGGGACGGCGCGGTGAAAAGACTGATTGTGATTAACAAAATGTTAATTCCGGTTAAAGTTGAATTGAATTTCCAGAATGCTCCACCAGGGAATGGGCGGCTTTTCTCGCTTAACTATTCTAACGCCAAAGCCTGCTCCGATCTGGATGACAAGGGGAATATCCGGTTTTTAACCGCTCGGCACGCCGACTGGAATATGGATAAAATCACCTTGGATATGGAAGGATATGAAGTGTCTGCATGGGAAACAACCGTAAATAAAGGGAATGATAAA
>CAIMFA010000326.1 GCA_903840185.1 uncultured Lentisphaeria bacterium
AAAGCGGTTGCGATCTTTCGAGTTTGGATTCGCACTCTTCGAGGCCTTCGATACCCCGGTATCGGCAGCCTCTCAGAATACGAACCAATTCTCAAAATCGTCGCACTCTATATGTTGAATTTTCAGCCGTGCAGAGTATACATACCTTCAGGTATGCGCCTCTCCGGCAATTCCCAAAATCTCTTCGGGATATTTCGCGAGACTTGTCAAGTTTATTTCCTGACAGCTCCTAGGCCAGTCCCAGCAGTCCGGCGGCGTTTTTGTAAAATATTTTCTCCTGCGTTTCCAGCGAAACCGGCAGGTCTTTGATAAACTTTACAGCTTCAGCCTGATCCCGCCAGGGGCTGTCGGTTCCGAAAAGAATCTTATCAGGACCATGCCGCCTGATGATATCGGCAGTCCGTTCCGGAGTCAGGTAACCGGAAATAAATGCGGTGTCAAAGTAAACCGGCAGGCCGACCAGGTGTTTATCCACTTCATCCCACATTCCCCACGATCCCATATGTGCCAGAATCAGTTTCAATTCAGGAAAACGCTTGTGAAAGTCCGCTAATTCCTCCGGATTGCTGCGAAACGGCGGTTGAAAGTTGATGTCGGCTCCGGCATGAGTAATGACAAAAAGTCCGCACTCAATGCAGGCCCGCCAGACCGGGTCAAGTCTGCGTTCGGAGAAGCGGAAGTTCTGATATTCCGGATGCACCTTGATGCCTTTGAGTCCCAGCCCGGCTATCCAGCGGATTACCTTCTCCGGTTCAGGGGTGTCCGGGTGAATCGAACCGGTCAGGATTACCGGCAGCTTATTGTGCAAAGCCGCCCAGCGGTTGACGCCGTGAACATTTTCCGCGGTATTGGCAAGGGGCAAGCCGACTGAAATATCAATTCCGGCACGCTGCATGGAGGCAATCAGGCCGTTTAATGTGCCATCGGTGCAAGGGGGGGACATGCCGGGAATGCCGGCAACAACGGACAGAGCTTTCTCGGCGATTTTCTCCGGATAGAAATGGGTATGAAAATCAACGATCATGCCTGACTCAGGGCTGTATTACTTTCTGCAGCCATTCCACATTGGGGAAATAATCTTTGAAGAAAGAGGTCATCATAACCTCAAGACCGCGCTCGCCGATTTCCCAGTCAAGGGCTTCATCGCCGAGAACTTCCTTGATATTGGACTGGTCAAAAATAATATCCGAGGAGAAATATGGCAGAAGGTCACCCAGGAATCTGGAGAGAAGTTTTTCATCCATACTGGCATCCGGCCTGACCGGGGCAATTAAAACTCCGCCGATCTTGAGCACTTTGCATATCATCTGGTCAATCTGCAAGGTGCTTACCGGACTGTTGCCGGTGATGTGGAACGTCTTATTGCATACCGGCTTTTGAAAAAGCGCGGTAATTGCTTTCTGTACATAATCAATCGGTACAAAATAAACATGTTCAGACGGGATAGCTTTAAATCTGACATGCAGATCTACCCATTCCAGCGGATTGACTTTCAGTTTAGCGCAGCGATGCTTTTTGAGCTTTGCCATGAATTCCAGAATTCTGTAAAAAGCCAGCGGCTTTCTGATTCTTCCGTCGGAGAGGCGTCCGGTGATAATCGACGGACGGTAGATTGTAAACGGAATTCCCGCATGTCTGACCAGTGATTCGGCTTCAAACTTACTTTTTTCATATGAGTTATTGAATCCGGAATTAACCGGGTCACTTTCCATGGCGCGGCCTTTCAGCCGTCCGGCGACATAGGCCGTGCTGACATAATGAAATTCTTTGACATTCAACAGTTTGGCGAGCATCACCATTCTTTCGGTGCCGCCGTAATTAATCCGGTGGATTTTACCTTCGGGGTCTTTGCCCAGGTTGACGTCGGCGGCGCAGTGGAAAATAACATTCACGCCCTGAAGCATTTCATCGGCGGCCATTTCCTGCGGGTCGAGATCTACAACATCGCCTTCAATCACTTCAATTGATTTCAGAATATCCTGAGCGGCTTCGGGGCATCCGTCGAATTTGCATTGATCGGTAATAATGTCTTCAACTCTTTTCTGCGCGCTTCTTACTGCGCCTTTTCTAGCCAGAGTGACAATTTTGATATCTTTTCGTTTTTGAAGCAAGGCGACTGTGAATGCGCTTCCGACCAAACCGGTAATGCCTGTCAAAAAGATCTTTATCATTATATCCCCAATACAATAAATTTATTCAATACAATATTTTCGGTTAATCGTCACGGTAATCTCATAAAAACTGTAGTCTTTATTTTAAAAGAGAAACCAGCAGACTGTATACTGTATGACTTTTCAGCAATAATTCAATCCGGAGAGTGAATTATTTATTAATATTATGCAAATCATATATATATCATTTGAAATAAATATTACTTTGTATTACTTTTATAAAGAACGATATTAATGACCCGGACACTATGGAGCA
>CAIMFA010000327.1 GCA_903840185.1 uncultured Lentisphaeria bacterium
GATTTCGTTTCTGTATCAGGACACGGTTAGCTTGACATTATGAATCAATAATTCTATTAATCAATATTTTCGGAATTAGAATTATGGACTATGACAGTCATCATTTCGTCAGAAATGTTCTTGTCGAACTAAAAGAGGATGCTTATGCCGCCAAACCGCTGAACGTGCAGCTGGTTAAGATTTCTCATTTAGACGTCAAAGAGAATTTTCATATTCTGCCGCATAATCATATCAGCGGAGAATTGATAATTCCGCGCGGAGAAGATTACGAGTGCATCATTAACGGCAGCAGAACAATTGTAAAGCCGGGACAATTGATAATGATTCAGCCATTTGATCGTCATGAAGATTTTTACCATCAAGGTGGCGAACTCATTTTTTTGATTTTTGATTTGCATGATTTATCCGGTCAAGTCTGGCGAAGCGGCATTATTTCCGCGATGGCGCCAACAAAAACGAGAGTTTTGAATATAGATGCCGGCTCTCCGTTGAAACGTCTGCTGGATCTCATTTTAGAACAAGGCGCGGAGAATGAAAATCAAATGCTGGCAAGGGTAAAGCTCGGAGAGGCTTTCTTCTGGCAGTTGATCGCGGATATTCCCGCGCCTTTGTTGTCTCCGCAGTTTGCCGGCAGTATTGAACAGCGTATTTTTCAGAGCCGGGTTATGGAATTTTTTATGGAAATCGCGCATGAGCAACTGAATACCAGGCAACTGGCTACCAGGCTCGGAATGAGCAAGCGTTCAATGGAATATAAATTCCGCGCTGTGTTTGATGCAAGTCCGGCCCGCGCCTTTACCGCTTATAAAATCCGGCTGGCGGCCCAAATGCTGGAACATGGAAACAGCGTTAAGGCCGTCGCGGAACAACTCGGCTTCCCCGATCAGTTTTATTTCTCCACTGTTTTTAAACGCATCATGGGCTTTCCGCCGTCCAGAATCACGAAAAATGGATAATTTGCGCTAAATCAAATGTTTTTGCGCTAATTACCATTTCCGGCACAAGTTTTTGGCAGTATACTATAATCAGAAATTATAAGTTTATTGTTTGGAAATTTTAGCAGCAACTATAGTAAGGAGAAAGCAAAGTGAAGAGATGCCAAAGCAACCCGAAGTCAATGTTTTTCACACTCATCGAACTCCTCGTGGTGATCGCGATCATCGCAATCCTTGCCTCAATGCTATTACCGGCCCTGAATAAAGCCAGAGTAAAAGCCAGAAGCAGTTCATGTGTTAACAATCTTAAACAACTCGGCATTGCCATTGCCGGATATACCGATGCATATAACAGTTATTTGCCGCCGGTGTTCAACGATGTGAGCAATTCAATTACCTTCACCGATTTTCTGATAAGAACTAAATATGCAAGCTTGAAGAACTTCACCTGTCCGGAAATGACAACTCCTCTGACATCATCATGGTTAACTCATCTGGGATATAATTTGGGACTGCGCAGAGTAGGCGATGATTATAACTCTTACAAGTTGTCACAGGCCAAACAGCCTTCAATCAAGATTCTGATGGCCGACGTCTGGTTGAATACCACCACGGCCACGATACCGGATTTAACCAAAGGGTGCTTCCGCTTTACCGGAAATTCCGATGCATGGAACAGCACGGCTTACGGACGCCCGGCACCCCGACACAATAGACAGTGCAATTTGCTCTGGCTTGATGGACATGTCAGTTCCGTCGGAGTTAAGTCATCAATATATTTTCCGAAAGAATTTCCGCTTGGCTGTATCACCTCAGGGCCCGCAGATGTAAGGCATTGTTTGTACTGGGCGGAATAATTTCACCAGCATCAAGCCTGCAATTCGAAAAACTATTTAAATAAATAGCTTTGCACAAAATTAAATTATAAACAAGGATCAGCATCGGAATGCAATATAGATTTACATGTTTATTTTTTGCGGTGCTGCTGCCGCTGATATCGCATGCACAGGTCAAACTGCCGGAACAGATAAGCGCCGACTGCGGCAGCCTTGAGTTCGGCAATGGTGTGAATCTGACGGTTATGCACTACAATGACCAATGGAAAATGTCCGTTATGGACAAGAATTATTTTCGTCCGGATACTGTTCCGCTGACGGAAATGAACCGTAATTTAAACTGGACTGGCGAATGGACGGTAAAAGGCGGCCAGTTCCACGTTTCAGAAATTATCACGCCTGATTCAGGCGGCGGCCTTGGTATTATTGCGACTTTCAGCAACCCCGCTCCGGTGCCGACCAATAACCTGGGTTTTAATCTGTCATTGCCGGCAGATGATATGTCAGGACGGACGATCGTCATGGATGGCGTTCAGATTCGCTTGCCGGAAGTCGCTGATAAAATAGTTCTGACGCAGCAAAAGGCTGTGCGCAGGATAGTTATACTTGTGAATGAGCGAATGCTTGAATTGCGCGGGGAATTTGAAGCACTTATTCAGGACAACCGCAAGTTCGGCAATAATTCCTTTTCGCTGCGCATTTACGGAGTACCCGCGTCCGGCCGCTTGACAGAGAGCCGTCTGGCGTTAACGGTTGATTTCAAGCCGGTATCAGTTGTAACCATAGATTTGCGTCCGGCGGTTAACATGGGGTTTGTCGATGAAACATCCGGCGACCGCAAGGGCGGCTGGACCGATCAGGGGAAGGATAATGATCTGCGGACGATCAAACCGGGGCGTTTAATGCCGTGCGGCGTAACTTTTGATGTGATTGATCCGGATAAAAACGAAGGGCGATCCTGTTTAGTTCTAGCCGGGCCTGACCGTGACTATTTTCCGGTGGAAGCCGGGGTTGAAGCATCCGGCGAAGGCGAATACCTTTATCTGCTTCATGCTGCCGCCTGGACACCTTCCACAGATGCAGTGACCGGAAAGATCGAAGTAACTTATGCCGACGGCAGACGTCAAACAATTCCAGTCCGCAACAAAGTGGA
>CAIMFA010000328.1 GCA_903840185.1 uncultured Lentisphaeria bacterium
CCGCCATCCCGAACTGGGTGGTGTGAGAAAGCTCGATGCTGTGTTTTTCTGCCCATTTTCAGAATCTTCGCAAAAATATCTGTATGAATCTGTTTACAGCATCTTCAAAGAGGTTCCAAGTTTGGGCGGCATGATCAATATTTCCTACGGCGAGCGCGACACGACCTGTCTTAGCGATGTTTGGCCGACCGACGACAAGACGGTTGACTGCCCAGTATGCTCCGGCAAAAAACCATGGGAGATATTGCATTCCTCGCTTTCAGCCATGGAAAAAGGCATGCGGGCCGCGGCGCCGGAAGCGCGCCTGATAAGCTGGCTGTACATGCCTGCGCCGGAAAAAGTCGCTGACTGGGTCTATGAAATAGCCGGGCACACTCCAGAAAACGTCATACTGCAAGTCAATTTTGAATCCGGCGGTATCGAAGAGCAGCTGGGTAAACCGCGCTCAGCAGGAGATTACTGGTTGTCCTACGTCGGACCGGCGGACAGATTTAAAACTATGGCGCAGAAAGCAGTTGCCGTAAAAGCTGAAATGTCCGCAAAACTCCAAGTCGGATGCTCGCATGAGATCGAGTCGGTTCCCTTTGTCCCGGTTCCATCCCTGCTTTATCGGAAATACAGGGCAATGCACGAGCTGGGAGTTTTCAGCATGATGCTGTGCTGGGGAACCGGCAACTATCCCGGGCTCATGAACAAGGCCTCCGGAAATTTGGCCTTTGAGGATTTTGCCGATACGGAAAAAGACTTTCTGACCAGACTTGCTTTGCCGGATTGGGGAGCAAGCGCGGATGAAGTTGTCAGGGCATGGGAGCTCTTCGCTGAAGGCTACTCCAATTATCCGCTGTCAAACCTGTTCCAGTATTACGGTCCGATGCATGACGGGATTGTGTGGCCGCTTCATCTTTATCCGGCCCGGGAGATTCTGCTTGAAAATTGGATGATACATTCAGGAAGCGCCAGCGGCGACACCATCGGCGAATGCCTCGATAATCACAGCATTGAGGAAGCGATGGAACTCTGTCGCGAAATGTCAGGGAAGTGGGCGGACGGAGTTAAGATCATGAAAAGCCTGAGCAGATGTTTTAAAAACACTCCGGCCCGGCTCAAGGATATCGGTCTGGCGGAGGCGATTGGAATACAATTTGAAAGCGGTTACAATATCCTGCGTTTCTACGTGCTCCGCGAAGAGCTTTTTAACTCTTCGGACAAGTCGAAACATGAGATCCTTGATCAGCTGGCGTCTATCGTTGCCGGCGAAATCAGGAGAACTGCGCGCATGATTGAGCTTTGTGAATATGATGCGCGCCTCGGATTCAATTCCGAAGCTGAAGGCTATAAATATTTTCCTGAAAAGCTCAAGTGGCGCATAGGCATGCTGCAGAGTCTGCTGTCGCAGGATTTCGCCAGGGCGCGCTCATATCCACTGCTTGTTCAATCCGATATAAATACGCCAAGTTACAATTGCAGCAGCAGAGCTTTTGAAAATTGTGAATCATTCAAATGGAAAGCCGCCAGCGACACGCGGCATCTGACAATTGAGATTGACTGCGAGGGGAAAGGAGATCCGGATCAGTTCTTTATCACTGTCATATTCAAAAACACCGCCATGGCGATAATAGACTTATACAGGTCAGGCCTGGTGAGATTCAGCAAATCCGGTTGTTCGCGCAACATTTCAGAATTCCCGGACGGCTGGAACGTTAAAGTAAAAATACCTGTGGAGTTCGGCGTAAAAACCGCGCGTCTCTGTATTACGAGATTAAAGTCCGCAGGACAGGAGACAACAGTAAGCTCATGGGGCGGCAAGCCGCTTAAATACAGGTTGTTGCTTGGTAACTACAACCCGAAAGAAACGGGACTGCTGATAACGTGAGCCGATTGCAAAACTTAGTTTTGAGAATTAAAACCGTTCCAATATGACAATTAAAAACGAAAGAATTACGCCAGATGCATGTACCACCGCCATCAGCGTCGCAAAATGTTGTAGCAGTTACGCCCGGCAGCAAAACTTATCACTGCGGCACATTGACTTATACCAAAATCGGGTTGTTTGTGCTTTTTGCCTGGCTGCTGTGGGGAAATTTTTGTTTCACGCTGATGGAATCGGTGGTTCCGAGCATATTGCCGCTGAAGTTGAAAGACCTGGGGTGTTCCAACTGGCTGATGGGGCTGATTCTGACTACCGCTCCGGGCATTCTGAATATGACCGTCTGCCCGTATGTCAGCTTTAAAAGCGACCGTTACCGCAGTCGCTGGGGCCGCCGTATTCCGTTCATCATCTGGACCATGCCGTTTCTTTGCGCCAGTCTTGCGTTAATGGGGCTGGGCGATGATATTTGCGGATTGCTGCAAAAGCATTCGGAGTATTTGCGGCACTTCACGCCGGCCACTATTACGATTGTGCTGATTGCGGTTTTCCTGATCATGTTTCAGTTCTTCAATATGTTCGTGGGTTCGGTCTTCTGGTATCTGTTCAACGATGTGGTTCCGGCACAGTTCCTGGCGCGTTTTATGGGGTTGTTCGGGATCATCGGTACTGGAGCCGGAGCGTTGTATAACTATTTCATTTTTCAATATGCACAATCACACATGCGGGAAATCTTTATCGGCGCCGCATTGCTTTACCTCATCGGGTTCGGCATGGCCTGCCTGATGATCAAGGAAGGTGAATATCCGCCGCCGGAGGGAGAAAATGTCAAATCAGGCAGAGGCCTGAA
>CAIMFA010000329.1 GCA_903840185.1 uncultured Lentisphaeria bacterium
CTCCATAGTTGGGCGCTGGAGATGTTCCGCTTCTTAATAGCTGATCACATATATGCTTCCCGGCTTTTGTGTCCGGAAGACTTTCTGAGATTTTAATAATTCTAATGGCGTAACTTATGAAACGGTCTTGCAGATCAAAATCTCTAGTATTGTCTTTTGTATTTGGTTTTTCCTTCATCAGTTGGACATTCCCTTATTGGCTATTCGTATTATTTGTCTTTCCTTCATCGGTTGGACATTCCCTTATTGGCTATTCGCATTTCTTGTCTTTCCTTCATCGGTTGGACATTCCGTGTTGGATATTGGATATTGACTATTCGCATTTCTTGTCTTTCTTTCATTATCCCTTGATCATTTGCTTCAGTTCAGCGCCGGGCGATGCCGCCCGCATTAAAGTTTCGCCGATTAAAAAAGCATCCGCTCCGTCTCCGCTCAGCCGGACTATATCATGATGATTTTTGATCCCGCTTTCGGCAACCTTTATCCGGTCGGACGGAATGGCTGCCAGCAGTTCTTCCGTGGCGCCAAGGTCGGTCTGGAACGTTTTCAAGTCTCGGCAGTTGATGCCGATGATTTTTGCTCCGGAACGCACCGTACGTTCCAGTTCTTCACTGTTGTGGATTTCCGCCAGCACATGCAGCCCGACGTTTTTTGCGGTGCGGTAAAGGCCGTTGAATGTCTGCTCATCGAGCGCGGCGGCGATCAGCAGGACGGCATCCGCGCCAAGCACTCTGGCCTCGTAAATCTGGTAAGGATCGAATATGAAATCTTTACGCAGCACCGGTATTTGTACCAGTTTCGCCACTTTCTTCAGATATACCGGTGAGCCGAGAAAGAAAAATTCTTCAGTGAGGACGGATAGCGCCGCCGCGCCGTTTCTTTCCAGTTCCATACAGAGCATTTCCGGTACGAAGTCTTCACGGATCAAGCCTTTTGACGGCGAAGCCTTCTTCAGTTCGGCAATGATATTGAACCGGTCTCTGCGGCTTATTGCAGCGGCAAAATCTTTGACCGGCGGCATTGTCAGCGCCTGCTCAATGAGGATTTCCTCGCGGATGGTTTTTTTGCGCAATTCCAGCGCTTCGCGGTTTCTGTCAATTATTTTGTTAAGAATAGTCATTTTATGCTGGCCTCTATCATGGTTTCAAATTTTTCCAGCGCCGCGCCGGAATCTATGGATTTCTCTGCGAGTTTCAGTCCTTCCTCCATGGTGTCCGCTTTGCAACCGGCGATGATCGCTGCGGCGGCATTGAGCAGCGTTACCGCCCTGGGGCCGCCGGACAGCCGGTTGGAAAGGATGTCCAGCAGGATTTTCGCGTTCTGCTCCGGCCCGCCGCCTTTGATCGATTCCGCGCTGAACGTTTCGCCGATAAGCATCTCCGGGAACAATTCATAGGTTTTAATTACGCCGTTGCGCAATTCGGTTACGCGGGTTGAATCGGTGCAGGTGATTTCGTCCAGGCCGTCCTGTCCGTGCACCACCATGGCGCGCTTCGCCCCGAGCAGCTTGAGAACATGGGCGAACATCTCGGTCAGCACCGGTGAATATACGCCGAGTATCTGGCCGGTGGCCCCGGCCGGATTGGTCAGCGGCCCGAGCATGTTGAATATTGTCCTGACCCCGAGTTCCCTGCGGATGGCGGCGACGTTGCGCATGGACGGATGGACTTTCGGC
>CAIMFA010000330.1 GCA_903840185.1 uncultured Lentisphaeria bacterium
ACCGGCTGCGACGCGCTGGCGCACTCAATTGAAGGTTTCCTGAACGTCGGCAGAGACTCCAGTCACCCGGACGCCAATCACTGGGCCCGCGAAAGCATCTGGCTGATTGTACATAATCTTCCGCAGGTACTGAAAGACTGCCACTGCCATGAAGCCCGTGCCGCCATGGCGGCTGCGGCAACCCTCGGCGGCATGGTCATTCGCTACAAACCCACCGGACTGCCTCATCTGTGCAGCTTTTCCTGGTTCGGTCAGATCGAGCACGGCATTGCTGTAGCCATGCTGCTGCCGCATGCCTGGAACTATTATATTGAACGCAGGGAAATCCAGGACAGAACTATGCTCCTGAAAGAAATATTCCCGGGCGATACTCCGGCGGAAGTGATCCAAAGCTACCGGAAGTTCCTGGATTCCATCGGCGTCCCGAAAACCTTGCGGGAATTTCCCGGCATCACGCCGGAGCTGCTCGAACATACCGCCGCTGACGCCGGACAAAATAAAATGAAGCTGGAACTGGCACCGCGCCCGGTTCCGCTGGACCGGAGCCAGGCCATCCTGGGCGAAATCCTGCGGCAGGCATGGCAGGGGTGAAACATGGGAACGGACAGAACGGAGGAGAAAAAACCGCAACCCTGTCCGTTTTTCCCTGCCCCGTTGTGTCCTTTCTGTCCGTGGTGTCCGTTTCCCCTGCCCCGCCCGTAAAAAAATCCTGAAATATTTAAACGTCAGGACTTTAAAAATACACTAAAAAGTGTAAATTATTCTTTTTCGTACCGTTAAGAAATTACTAAGTTCTCAGGAGAACAGAAAATGGGAATGACAATAACAGAAAAGATCCTGGCTAATGCATCAGGACGCGAGCGGGTCAGCCCCGGAGAGAATATCTGGGTCAGCGCTGACATTCTGATGACGCATGACGTATGCGGACCCGGGACGATCGGCGTGTTTAAACGTGAATTCGGCGAAAATGCCAAAGTGTGGGACCAGGAAGGTGTTGTCATCATCCCTGACCATTATATTTTCACCGCTGATGAAAAATGCCACCGCAACGTTGACGCGCTGCGGGCGTTCGTAAAAGAGCAGAAACTGCCCTATTTTTATGATCCCGGCACTTCCAGCTATTCCGGCGTATGTCATGTGACGCTGCCGGAAAAAGGGCACTGCCGCCCCGGCGAAGTGCTGTTCGGCACCGACTCCCATACCTGCACCCACGGGGCGCTCGGCGAGTTCGCCACCGGTATCGGCAACACCGACGCCGGTTTTGTAATGGGCACCGGCAAACTGCTGATCAAGGTTCCGCCGACCATTAAATTCGTCATTGACGGCAAACTGCCGAAAGGCGTCACCGCCAAAGATATCATTCTGCGCATTATCGGTGATATCGGCGTTGACGGCGCGACTTACTGCGCCATGGAATTCGCCGGAACGACGATTGAAGGGCTCAGCGTCGAAGAACGCATGACCATCTGCAATATGGCGATCGAAGCCGGCGGCAAGAACGGCATCATCGCGCCGGATGAGAAGACCATTGAATACGTCAAATCCAAAACCTCGAAGCCGTTCAAATGCTTCCACAGCGATCCGGACGCGCAGTATCTGACGGTCCGCCGTTACAAGGCTGAAGAGTTCGTGCCGGTAGTGGCCCTGCCCTTCTCGCCGGACAACGTGAAGAGCGCCAAAGAGTCTTCGCAGGTTAAAATTGACCGTTCATACATCGGCAGCTGCACCGGCGGCAAGATCACCGATTTTATTTTCGCGGCGGAACTGATGAAAGGGCATAAAGTTAAAGTGGATACTTTCCTGGTGCCCTCCACTGTGGAAGTCGAACAGGCGATGAAAGAGATCAAAATCGACGGTAAAACGCTGGTCGAGATCTTTGCCGAAGCCGGCTGCGTCGAGCCTGCTCCGCCGTCCTGCGCCGCATGTCTTGGCGGACCGGTTGACACGTTCGGGCGCTGCAACAACGGCGAAGTCTGTGTCAGCACCACCAACCGTAATTTCCCGGGCAGGATGGGTTCAAAGGATTCGCAGACGATATTGGCCTCGCCATATACCGCCGCGGCTTCCGCGATCACCGGACACATCACTGATCCGCGCGAATTTCTGAAATAAGGAGGCAGACCATGGCCGACAACATCATACGAGGCAAGGTCTTCATCACTGGAGACAATATCGATACTGACCAGATCATTCCGGCGCAGTATCTGAACCTGGTCCCGACGATCAGTGAAGAATATGAGAAGCTCGGCAGCTATGCGCTGTGCGGGCTGCCGGACGAATACAAGACCCGCTATGTGGCGGAAGGCAGAACGAAAACGGAATATCCGATCATCATCGGAGGTACCAACTTCGGTTGCGGCTCCAGCCGTGAACACGCCCCGATCAGTCTCGGCGCCGCCGGCTGCAAAGCGGTAATTGCCAAGTCATTCGCCAGGATATTCTTCCGTAACTGCATCGCCACCGGCGAGGTCTACCCGGTCGAAACGCCGGAAGACTTGAACAAACTGCTCAAGACCGGCGATGAAGTGGAAATAAACTTTGACGCCAGGACGGTAAAAGTCCTCAGTTCCGGCAAAGTTTACAACACCAATGATCTGGGTGCGGTTAAGGAAGTTATTGATGCCGGCGGCATCTTCAGCTTCGCCCGCAACTCAGGCATGATCAAGTAATCAGCCGTTTCACAAGGAGGCCTTCAAGGCCTCCTTTTTTATGTGTGCCCGGCGAAGCAACGGATACAACCATAACCGGCGAGTCGTGACTTAATATGTTTAAAATTAATAACGAAAAATTGCGGCAATTCGCGGCAGGCGGAGGCTGGTGGATTACGGGCATCCCGATAATCATCATCGTCTGCTGGATTCCGTTTCTGCGCTATACCGGCCGGTTCGGCGAATTTGTGGACTGGGACTTTTTTCTGGCCAACTATGAAGCCGTCAGGAAAACCATTGTTGAATACGGACAGTTTCCATTCTGGAACCCGTGGCACTTCGGGGGCACACCGCTGTTCGCCAATCCGCAGATCGGAGTATTCAGCCTTGAGACGCTCTGCGTAATTATCTTCGGCACCGTTTACGGACTGCGCGTATCCATGCTGCTTTATACCATCTGCGGCGCAATCGGCATGTGGGTGCTGCTGGGAGATTACGCCAGAAATAATCTGGCGCGATTCTGGGGCAGCACGATCTTCGCGCTTTCCGGCGGACTGGCGCTGCACATGTCAGCAGGCCATTCGGCGATGAATTCGATCACTCTGCTGCCATGGATGATTTTCTGCCTGCGGCGGCTCAATGTCAGCCGCAATGCCGCGCTGTGGCTGGGAGTCCTCGCGGGAATGGCCGTTAATCATTCCGTGCATTATTCCACGTTTATCACCGCCACATTTGCCGGGCTGTTCTTTATTGCGGAATGGATCCGCAATATTAAATCGAAGACATTCAGACTGAACGCGCTGCTGGCGCTGCTGGCTTTTCTGCTGATTGGATTTTATCGTCTGATTGCCACGCTTAAGCTCGGTTCGGAATTCCCCAGGTCGATAGAAATGCGGCTTGATATCGGGTTTCAGCACTATCTGCTCGCGCTGATTTATCCGGGTCAATCTCTGCTGACCTTTCCGGATATAGTCAAGGACTACTGGTCATGGTTCGAAATCGGCTGCTATGTCGGAATTATTGCGCTGACGATCTTTTTCATCTCGGCTATCCGGGAGTTGAAATGGTGGCATTGGGGGTTTGTCATCGGGTCAATGCTGACGATTAATTCCACATGTAAATTTCTGCCCGGTTACTGGCTCCGGGAAATTCCGCCGTTCACCAGCTTTTTCTGCATTTCCCGCTGGCGTTTCCTCGTAGTATTCTTTATCGCTTTCGGCTGCTGCCGCGGCCTGGACTGGCTGCTGGATAAATTCCCGGAAGCTTCACAGCGGCGGCGGTTATATCTGCTCATCCTGATTTCCATGTGCGGCCTGATCTACAACCAGTACTGCAACTGGACAAAAATGGTCTGGATCAAGGAAAGCGACGCCCTCGCCCAGGTCAAAGAATCAAGCGACTCCATCTTAACTCTCAATAATCATGCCTACGGCCGCTATGCCTCGGTACATAAAAACATAGCTCAGTTATTTGATTTCGAACCTATGCTCGGTTATACGCGGGAATATAAAAATAAACGGTTTGCCTCAGGCAATCCATATTACCAGGGAGAATTTTTCGCGTTCAAAGGCAAGGTAAGCGATATAAGCTGGAGTCCGAATTATATTAGGATCGTCTGCGCTGAACCTTCCGTTATCCTGGTAAACCAGAATCCGGGCAATTACTGGCGAGATGCCGGCGGCACACGCCTTTTTCCCGGCACGAAGGGATTTGATACTGATAAACATTTCATCGTAAAATCAGACCAGCCCGGCGAATTAGTGCTGCGCACCCTGCCGCCTGTACATGCCATCGGGCTACTGGTCTCCGCATGCTCAGGAATATTGCTGCTGATAATCTTATTCTCAATAAGGTTGGCGGAACGCCGCAAAAACAATCATCCCGTCCCGGCTGAATAATGACTTAGGAGCTGGAACAAAATAAACTATTGAATTTTCACCGAATATCCTGATTTGATTTTCGAGTTGCTTGTGAGGCGCATACCGGCAGGTATGTAGAGCCTGTCCGTAAACCAGCGATTTTTAACAACCGCGTTTAAGCCTGTCAAGATAACTTTCAAAAAAGCGCGATCTGGGGACTGTGATTTGAGCGGAGTTTATTTTTCGGGCCAAAAACTGCCTGATTTGGGAACAGGGTTTTCTGCTGATCTTGTCAGCGTTCAGCATTTCAAATTTTATCTGTGCCAGCCGGAGTTTTATGCGGCCCGGGCTTGTCGTCGAG